>NZ_JBOY01000162.1:0-1944 GCF_000647775.1 Pseudomonas sp. RL
AAGAGTCCGGGACATAAAGTTCTTGGATAAGTGAAAAAAAGACAATTTCTATTGAAATAATATAGAAATTGTCTTTTTTATAAATTTTTTGATTATTTTCAGCTCGTTGAGCTACTACTTTTCTTATATTAAGTGCCATTAATACAAAACCAAGTTCTCTTTTGACTTTATTGAGTCCTCGGACAGACATCCGAGTGAAACCCAAAATAGCCTTCATAAATCCAAAAACAGGTTCCACATCAATTTTTCTTTGACTGTAGATATTTTTTGTTTCTGGTTCTGAAAGCTTTTTGTTAATTTGGGATTTAAAATATTCCCAGTTATAATTCTTCATTATTTTTTTGTTTGTTTTTGAATTGAAGTTCATACATTGATTTTTCAGAGGACATTCTGAACAATCATCACATTCATATAATTTGAAGTCTCGCTTATAACCATACTTATCATGACGATAGGCATATCTTTTAAAACCTAGCCGTTTATTATTCGGACAAATGAATTCGTCATTAATTTCGTCATAGTTCCAATTTTGAGTATTAAAGATGTCACTTTTATATTTTTTAGTTTTATCTTTTATAAACATTCCATATGTTATGAGTGGCGTTCGATTAAAGTCATCTATAATTGCCTTATAATTTGATTCACTACCATAACCTGCATCAGCTACAATATATTCAGGTAAATGACCGTAGGTCTCTTGAATTGAATTTAAAAATGGAATCATCGTTCTAGTATCCGTTGGATTTTGATACACATTATAAGATAAAACAAATTGGGAATTTGTCGCTATTTGTAAATTATACCCTGGCTTAAGTTGTCCATTTTTCATGTGATCTTCTTTCATTCTCATAAATGTCGCATCATGATCTGTCTTAGAATAACTATTTCTATCCTTTAAAATAGATTTTTGAAATTCGTATCGATACTTTCGCTCAAAATAATCATTGATTTGCTTTTTGTATTTTTTGATTTTAGTTCTTTTGAGACGTATTTGTTTTCTTGTTTTAGTACATTTTTCATTGTTGATATGTTGGTTTAAATCTTCGATTTCTTTATCTAAGTGACTACCAATCAAATCTATTTCTTCTTTTGTTAATTCATTATCATGATCTTCTTTAATTTCCGGTATGATTTTATTGGTTACCAATTCATGGTAGAGGGCTTTAGAATCCTCATTCATCTTTGATTCATGGTTTTGAATACTCTTTTTCCATACAAATGTATATCGATTGGCATTTGCTTCAATTTTTGTACCATCAATAAAAATAGCTTTATCATCTATAAGATTTTGTTTTACACACTGACTGTAAAATTGAATAAATAAAGATTCTAATAAAGCATCTACTTTTGGATTTACTCTAAATCGATTAATTGTTTTATAAGAAGGTTTTTGATTTTGTGATAGCCACATCATTCGGATGCTATCATTAAGCATTTTTTCTATTTTACGACCTGAGAATACAGATTGTGTGTAGGCATATAGAATCACTTTTAACATCATTTTAGGATGGTACGAAGTTGCACCACGGTGATGTCTGAATTCGTCGAATTCATTGTCAGGAATTGTTTCAACAATATCATTTACATGTCGTGAAATATCATTTGTGGGGATAAGAACTGAAGTTTCCATTGGTAGAGTAAGTTGAGTCATGTTATAATTTTTATACATAAGGCACCTCGTTAATTTAGTTTAGTGATGTTTATTAAATTATACGAAAGTGCTTTATTTTTTTAAAGTATTACAATGTAAAATTACATATAAATACAAAGTATTTTGGCGAGACTCTTGAGGGAACAGGACAAGCTGAAGACTACAGGCTGAAGCTGTCCCCTAAGAAAGCGAGCCAACAATACGGAGTATTGTAAATAAAGAAGCCAGTAAATGAATTTGTTAAAACTCATTTACTGGCTATTTCTCTAGGGTTTATGTCCCAGACTCTTTAT
>NZ_JBOY01000163.1:0-2948 GCF_000647775.1 Pseudomonas sp. RL
CGACTGCCAGTTTCGAGGTCGGCTTGATCGGGTCGGCGACCGCCAGCAGCCCGGCCAGCGTGCCGTCCACCGCCAGGTACATGATGCTCACCCCGTCGCCGCGCAGCCGTTCGGCGCTGGCCTGCAGCGGGCCGGCATCCACGCCGGCATCGGTCATCAGCGCGGTGTTGCCCAGCTGCAGGCGGCGGCCCTCGACCTGGCCGCGCACGCCGATGCCGGAGGTCGACTCGAACGCCTCGGGGGGGCTCAGCGCCAGGCCCAGGGCGCGGGCCTGATCGACAATGGCGTGGGCCAGGGGATGTTCGCTGCCCTGATCCAGGCTGGCGGCCAGGCGCAGCACCTCGTCGCGCGCGAAGCCGGGCGCCGCCTCGACGCTGTGGAACGCGGGGCGGCCTTCGGTCAGGGTGCCGGTCTTGTCGACGATCAGCGTGTCGATCTTGCGCAGGTTCTCGATGGCGCCGGCGTCGCGGAACAGCACGCCGCTGCTCGCCGCCTTGCCGGTGGCGACCATTACCGACATCGGCGTGGCCAGGCCCAGGGCGCACGGGCAGGCGATGATCAGCACCGCCACCGCGTTGATCAGGCCGAACACCCAGCTCGGCTCCGGCCCCCACAGGCCCCAGACGAACAACGTCAGGATGGCGATGCCGATCACCACCAGCACGAAGTACCCGGCGATGACATCGGCCAGCCGCTGCATCGGCGCCTTGGAGCGCTGCGCCTGGGCGACCATCTGCACGATCTGCGCGAGCACGGTCGCGCTGCCGACCTTCTGCGCCTGCATCACCAGGCTGCCGTGGGCGTTCAGGGTGGCGCCGATCAGGCTGTCGCCGGCGCGCTTCATGATCGGCAGCGGCTCGCCGGTCAGCATCGACTCGTCCACCGCGCTTTCGCCGTCCAGCACCAGACCGTCGACCGGCACCTTCTCGCCCGGTCGCACGCGCAGGGTGTCGCCGCTGTGCACGTGGCTGAGCGGAATGTCTTCTTCGCTGCCGTCGGCATTGATGCGCCGCGCGGTCTTGGGCGCCAGGCCGAGCAGCGAGCGGATCGCCGCCGAGGTCTGCGAGCGCGCCTTGAGTTCGAGGATCTGGCCGAGCAGGGTCAGCGAGATGATCACCGCCGCCGCCTCGAAGTACACGCCGATGCGCCCGTCCTGTACGAAGTCGGCGGGAAACACGCCCGGCGCCAGGGTGGCGACCAGGCTGTACAGGTAGGCGGCGGCGGTGCCCAGGCCGATCAGCATCCACATGTTCGGGCTGCGCAGCCGCACCGGGCGCACGCCGCGCACGAAGAACGGCCAGCCGGCCCAGAGCACCACCGGGGTGCTCAACGCGAGTTCGACCCAGTTCTGCGCAGCGCCGTGGAACAGGTTCAGGGCATGCCCGCCCATGGCCAGCACGGTGACGATCACGGTCAACGGCAGGGTCCACCAGAAGCGCCGGGAGAAGTCCCTGAGCTCCGGATTTTCCTCTTCTTCCAGTTCCGGCATGACCGGCTCCAGCGCCATGCCGCAGATCGGGCAGGTGCCCGGGCCGATCTGGCGGATCTCCGGATGCATCGGACAGGTGTATTCGGCGGCCGCTGCCGTGGCGGCCGCCCCTGCGTCGGGCGCGGCAGCCGGCGCGTGATCGGCGTGCCGGGCGGACAGGTACTTGTGCGGTTCGGCGCCGAAGCGGTCCAGGCAGTGCTGGCTGCAGAAGCGCAGGCGCTGGCCGGCATGCTGGGCCTGGTAGGGACTGTCGGACTTGACCGTCATGCCGCACACGGGATCGCGGTCCGGGACGGCGGCACTTGCAGGGTGTGGGTTCGGCGGGCTGGGCATGGCGGGATTCCTTTTACCTGTTGGCACCGTAGCGTCGGATGGCTGACATCAGGCTGAGCCCGGGATTACTTTTCTGTCAGCTTGTGGTCAGCGTCGTTCGGGCGCTGCACACTGCCCGCGTCTGTTTCCCGTGGGGGGTGTTGCCCATGAAACTCCTGGTCGCCGAAGACGAGCCGAAAACCGGTACCTACCTGCAGCAGGGCCTCGGCGAGGCCGGCTTCAGCGTCGACCGCGTCACCAGCGGCGCGGATGCCGTGCAGCAGGTGCTGAGCGAGTCCTATGACCTGCTGATCCTCGACGTGATGCTGCCCGGCCTGGACGGCTGGGAAGTGCTGCGCCGGGTGCGCGCCGCCGGCCAGGACATGCCGGTGCTGTTCCTCACCGCCCGCGACCGGGTCGAGGACCGGGTCAAGGGCCTGGAGCTGGGCGCCGACGACTACCTGGTCAAGCCCTTCGCCTTCTCCGAGCTGCTGGCCCGGGTGCGCAGCCTGCTGCGCCGCGGCAACCCGGCGGCGGTGACCACCCACCTGCGCATCGCCGACCTGGAGGTGGACCTGCTCAAGCGTCGCGCCGTGCGCGCCGGGCGGCGCATCGATCTGACCGCCAAGGAATTCGCCCTGCTGGAACTGCTGCTGCGCCGGCGCGGCGAGGTGCTGCCCAAGTCGCTGATCGCCTCGCAGGTGTGGGACATGAACTTCGACAGCGACACCAACGTGATCGAAGTGGCCATCCGCCGGCTGCGCGCCAAGATCGACGACGACTTCGAGCCCAAGCTGATCCACACCGCGCGCGGCATGGGCTACATGCTCGACGAGCCCGAGCCGTCATGAGGCGCCTGTCGCTCACCGCGCGGCTGAGCCTGCTGTTCATGCTGGCGGTGGCCGGGGTGCTGGCGGGCTCGGGGTTTTTCTTCAACCACCTCAGCCAGCACCATTTCGACGAGCTGGACCAGCAGACCCTGAGCGTCGCGGCTGCCGCTGCCGAACGCCTGCTGCGCGAGGCGCCGCCGGCGAGCCGCGACGGGCAGCTGCGCGCGCTGTTCAGCGGCCAGGCCGACCTGCAGGCGCGCATCCGACTGCCAGTTTCGAGGTCGGCTTGATCGGGTCGGCGACCGCCAGCAGCCCGG
>NZ_JBOY01000164.1:0-1324 GCF_000647775.1 Pseudomonas sp. RL
CGTGAGCCTCGGCGCGGTGGCCATGTCCGCGCTGATCGGCGCCATCCCCCGCGCGCGCCTCGGCCAGGTGGCCTGGCGCCCCGTCGTGTTGCTGGCCGTGGCTGGCCTGCCGGGCAATGCCCTGGGCCAGTGGCTGGGCCGCTTCGTGCCGGAAACCGCGCTGATCGTCGCCTTCTGCGCGCTGGTGCTGTGGTCGGCCTGGCGCCTGTGGCGCAGCAGCGGGCAGCCGCCTCGCGTCGATCCGGGACCGCTGCGCCCGGGCCCGCTGCTGGCCATCGGCGTCGGCGTCGGCACCCTGTCCGGACTGATGGGCGTGGGCGGCGGCTTTCTGATCGTGCCGGCGCTGCTGTGGTTCTCACCCTTGCCCCTGCTCAGCGCCATGGCCACCTCCATGGCGGTGATCGCGCTGGTCAGCGGCGGCGGCTTCCTGATCTACCTCACCGGCGCCAATCCGCCACTGCCGCTGCTCGGCGGCCTGGCCCTGGGCGGCGCCATCGGCGTGCTGTCCGGCAACCTGCTGGCGCAGCGCCTGAACAGCACGCTGCTGCAGCGGCTGTTCGCCCTGATGCTGGTGCTGGTGAGCCTGTCGATGGCGGTGCAGAAGCTCGCGAGCTTGTGAATCGCGCCAACGCTGGATTATTGTGCGCGACGCCCGCAGCCTCTGGCACGCGGGCTCTGCCTCGCTCCGCCCAGGCAATTCGGCACCGGACCGCGGTCTCCCCGCCCCCGGAACCGACCGGGCGGGGCCCAACCTTCCGCGAGGGGAACACTCCTGATGAATCGCCGCCAACTGTTCGGTGCCACTTCGGCGCTACTGCTGGCTCTCGGCCTGGCCGGGTGCAAGGACGAACAACAATCACAAGCCACCGCCGCCGCGCCGGTGGAAACCGTGCACTGGAAACTGGTCACCACCTGGCCGAAGAACTATCCGGGCCTGGGCACCGGGGCCGATGACTTCGCCAAGCGCGTCGAGCGCATGAGCAACGGCCGCCTGGTCATCAAGACCTACGCCGCCGGCGAGCTGGTGCCAGCCCTGGAAGTGTTCGATGCCGTGTCGCGCGGCACCGCGCAGATGGGCCACGGCCCCTCCTATTACTGGAAGGGCAAGGTGCCGGCAGCACAGTTCTTCACCTCGGTGCCCTTCGGCCTGACCACCATGGAGTTCAACTCCTGGGTCACCTACGGCGGCGGCATGCAGCTGTGGGAAGAAGCCTACGCGCCGCACGGCGTGAAGCCGTTGCTGGGCGGCAACTCCGGCATGCAGATGGGCGGCTGGTTCAACAAGGAAATCAACAGCGTCGACGACCTCAAGGGCCTGAAGATC
>NZ_JBOY01000165.1:0-2343 GCF_000647775.1 Pseudomonas sp. RL
GGGGCGCGGTAGCCGGCCGGGGCCTGCACCGGCGGCACGGCGCGGCCGCTGTGCTTGACGCGCACGATCTGGTAGCGCCGGCCCAGGTACCACACCGGGGCGCTGACGATGTGCACCAGGCGGGTGAAGGGGAACAGCACGAACAGCGTCACGCCGAGGAACACGTGCAGCTTGTAGACCAGCGACACCGGGGCGATGGCTTCGGCGGCGGCGACCGGCTGCAGGGTGACGATGCTCTGCGCCCAGGTGCCGAGCAGCACCATCACCGAACCGTCCAGGTGGCCGGTGGAGGCGACGATGGTGCCCAGGCCGAGCAGCAGTTGCGCCAGCAGCACGAACAGGATGGCGATATCCGAACGGCTGGAGGTGGCGCGCACCCGCGCATCGCCCAGGCGACGCTGGATCAGCATCACCAGGCCGATCAGGCAGAGGATGCCGAAGAAGCCGCCGGAGACCATGGCCACCAGCTGCTTGTCGGCGCTGCTGATGAACGAGTGGTACAGGGCTTCCGGCATCAGCAGGCCGACGAAGTGGCCACACAGGATGAAGATGATCCCGATGTGGAACAGGTTGCTGGCCAGGCGCATGCCCTTGGGTTGCAGCATCTGGCTGGAGCCGGTTTTCCAGGTGTACTGGGCCAGGTCGAAGCGCGCCCAGCTGCCGATCAGGCAGATGGCCAGGGCGATGTAGGGGTAGACCCCGAACAGCAGGAAATTGAAGTTAGACATTTGCCGTCTCCCGGCCCGGCGCAGCGGGCCCCGTGTTGAAATCCACCCAGTGCAGCGGCACCGCGCCTTCCTCGCGGGCCTTGCCCGGCAGGCTCGCCTGCGACGGGCAGCGCTCCTGCTGCTCGGCCTGCAGGAAGTTCACCTGTTCCTCCTCCCAGACCTTGTCAAGGGCTTCCAGCGAGTCGTCGCGTTCCTCGCCGGCCACCTGCTCGCGCAACTCGGCCACGCTTTCCAGCGGCTGGCCGGCGATCTGCAGCAGGGCGCGGAAGCAGGCCGCGTAGGGGCTCTTGCGCTCGACCAGGCGCGCCGCCAGCAGGGCCAGCAGGTGCGCCACATCCGCCAGGCCCTCGCGGGCCTCCAGGTCCTCGCGGGTGGCGAGGAATTCCAGGTACAGCGGGATGTAGTCCGGCAGCTCGCGCACGCCGATGGCGAACCCGGCAGCCTCGTACTGGGCCATCAGGTCGACCATCGCCTGGCCGCGGTCGCGGGACTCGCCGTGCACGTGTTCGAACAGCAGCAGCGACAGCGCGCGGCCCTTGTCGAACAGCTCGCTGTAGCGCTCCTGCGCGTCCATCAGCTCGCCGCCGGTCAGTTCCTCGAGCAGCAGGCGCAGTTCGCCGCGCTGCTCGGGGCTGATCTCGCGGGCGCCGGAGATGGCTTTCGCCAGCTCCAGGTAGCCCTCGCGCAACGGCTCGGCGGGATAGTCGAGCAGCAGGGAAATCACCTTGAGAATCTGCATGGTCAGTCCTCCCACAGCTGCACGGTCTTGATGATGTCGCGCTGGTTGGCCTTCCTGGCGCCGAACATGTTGGTGTCCGAGGCGCCGCCGCAGCCGCTGCCGAAGCTGAAGCCGCAGCCGGAGCGGTCGCCGAACACGTCGCTCATGGCCTCCTCGCGGTGCGCGGAGGGAATCACGAAGCGGTCCTCGTAGTTGGCGATGGCCAGGTAGCGGTACATGTCGTCGGCCTGGTCGCGGCTCAGGCCGACCTGCTCCAGCACCTTGAGGTCGAGCACGCCGTCCACCTGCTCGGCGCGCTTGTAGGCACGCATGGCCAGCAGGCGCTTGAGGGCCAGCTTGACCGGCTTCTCGTCGCCGGCGGTGAGCAGGTTGGCCAGGTAGCGCACCGGGATGCGCAGGCTGTCCACGTCCGGCAGCACGCCGTCCATGCTCACGTGGCCGGCCTGGGCGGCGTTCTGGATCGGCGACAGCGGCGGCACGTACCAGACCATCGGCAGCGTGCGGTATTCCGGGTGCAGCGGCAGGGCCAGCTGCCAGTCCACCGCCAGCTTGTAGACCGGCGACTTCTGCGCCGCCTCGATCACCGACAGCGGTACGCCGTCCTTCAGCGCCTGCTCGATGACCGCCGGGTCGTTGGGATCGAGGAACATTTCCAGCTGCTTGGGATACAGGTCCTGCTCGTTCGGCGTGCTGGCCACTTCGTGGATGCGGTCGGCGTCATACAGCAGCACGCCCAGGTAGCGGATGCGGCCCACGCAGGTTTCCGAGCAGATGGTCGGCATGCCGGCCTCGATGCGCGGGAAGCAGAAGATGCACTTCTCGGATTTGCCGCTCTTCCAGTTGTAATAGATCTTCTTGTACGGGCAGCCGCTGATG
>NZ_JBOY01000166.1:0-6041 GCF_000647775.1 Pseudomonas sp. RL
TCTGCGTGTTGCGAAGGCGCGGGAGCGAAAAACTTCGCTCCCGCGCACGGCCTCAGCGCTGCAGCGCGCTGGCCTGGTTGCCGTAGCCGTACTGGTGGATGGTGCTGACCTGGTTGTAGCCCGCCTGGTTCACCACGGCGTAGTTCAGCGAGCCTGCCTGGCTGACGTAAGCGCTGCCGTTGCTGCCGTACTGCGTGATGTCCGCGGTGTTCAGGTGGCCGCTCTGGCGCAGGGTGGCCTGGTTGAAGCTGCCGTCCTGGTCCAGATAGCCGGTGTTGTGCCAGCCGTTGCTGCTGCCATCGAAGCGGTTGGAGGTGCCACGCTGCTCGGCAATCAGCAGGTTGTCGCTGCCGTTCTGATCGAAGTACAGCTCGTTGTAGTTGCCGGTCTGGGTCAGCCGCACGCGGTTGTCGCCGCCGTTGGCAGTCAGGGTCACGCTGTTGCCTTCGCCGCTTTGCTCCAGGGTCTGGTTGTTGCCCACGCCGTGCTGGGTGAGTCGCGCGGTGAGGTGGGTGCCGTCGATCTGCTCGACCTGCAGGCTGTTGCCTTCGCCGGTCTGCAGGGTCTCGATCAGGCTGTGGTCGGCGGCTGCCTGGTGGACGGTGACGTCCTGCAGGCCGCCGAACTGGGTGATCTGCACCTGGCTGCCAGTCTGGCTGCGCTGGGTGATGCTGGCGGAGCTGTTGACGCCGTTCTGCAGGGTGGTCACCCGGTTGCCGGCGGTGTCGAGCTGATACACGCTGATCTGGTGCAGGGTGCCCTGTTGCTCGATGTCGATGCTGCCGCCCAGCGTGAAGCGCTGCTCGGCGGAGGCCTCGTTCAGCGAGCCTTGCTGTTCGATCCGGGCGCGGCTGTGCAGGCTCAGGTCCTGGCGCACCTGGGCACTGTTGTCATCCCCGCGCTGGATGGTGGTGGCGCGGCTGTGCGCACTGCCGTACTGGGCGACCGAGGAATCGTTGCCATTGCCCAGCTGGACCTGGTTGGCGCTGCTGCCCCAGCTGCCGAACTGTGTGGCGTGGGCGTCGTTGGCATGGCCTTCCTGCACCTGGCGGATGCTGCTGCCCGGGCCGGCGAGGTGCTGGTCGGCGTTCGCCCGGTTGTGAGTGCCCTGCTGGCGCTGATTGATCGTGCCGACGCTGACGGTCTGCAGCGAGCGAGCGTCGTTGCCGGCGCCATCCTGCAGTTGCAGGGCGTGCGCGTTGCCGCCGACCTGCACCACTGCCGCGTCATTGTGCCAGCCCTGTTGGGTTTGTTCGGAAACGCCGTCGGCCAGCACCGGACCGGCGCTGAGCATCAGAATCGCTGCGGCGAGGGGGGATTTGTTGAACATGGTATTGCCTCCTTGTTGGTGTACTACTGCTTTCCTTATTGGTGTTTGTAGGGGCGTCAGCGCTGTCGCACCTGCGCGTGCAGCCCGACGCCCACCTGCGTGATCCGGCCATATAGCCCTGATCCGGATTGCTCGATGCTGGCCGTGTTGTGTGCGCCGGCCTGGATGATCTGGGCTTCATTGCCGTAGCCGAACTGGAGGATGGCGGCCTGGTTGCCATAGCCCTGCTGCCAGATGCTGGCCATCAGGTTGCTGCCTTGCTGCAGCAGATAGGCTTCGTGATGGCTGCCCTGTTGCACGATGCCGCCAAGCAGCGAGTCACCCTGCTGATCGAGCATGGCCAGGTTGTGCTGACCCTGCTGGCTGATGTGCAGTTGCAGTTCGCCGGCTATCACCTGGCGCGCCTCGTACAGATCGGCATTGCCAGCCAGGTCGCCGTTGTCCAGCAGGTCGAAGGCGAATGCCGCACCACTCTGCAGGATCAGGGCCATGATTGCGGCGAAGGGGGCGTGGCGTTTCATTCCCGTGTCCTTGGGTCTTTGTTCCGGTAAGGCGCTCGCGTCCTGCGTGTCGCCGTCGGTGGGTCGACTTGCGCAAGAGCATGGTTCAGGTTGTGAATTCCAGCAAATCGCCGCGCGCATCGGTGGGCCTGGACTGGCCGACGGATTGGGGCGATGCCCCTCTCTGGACGGGAGAGGGGGCAGGAGGGGAGGTTAGGGGCGGCCCACTGGCGGGCTGTCCAGCGAATCGTTGCCGGTCACGGTGCTGGTGTGCGTGGCCGCTTCGGCGTTGCGCCGTTGCTGCTCATGTTCCTCGATCGAGCAGTACTCGCCCTCGGCGCAGGATCGGCACAGGGCCCGCTTGGCCGCGCATTGGCCGGTCATGCCGCGGGCCAGCGCCATGCCGCCGAGGCCCAGTTCCACCAGGCCGGCAAGACCACCCTTGCGCAGGCCATAGGCCAGCAGGAAGAAGCCGCCGGCGATGGACAGGGTACGTTCCCAGCCGTGCACGTTCTGCGCCCGGTGTTCGGAGGAGGTGTCGTAGCCATGCATAGTGCGTACTCCCGGTTCGAGGCTGTGTTCTGCTGACTGCCGCGCGTGCGGGCTGTTCGCGGCAGGCGACTACCGGCCTTTGTCCGGGTGAAGAAACTTATGCCGCTGCGCCCCGTCCCTGTTCAGGCGAGCTGAAGGGAGAGGAACGCATGTTCGATCTGCGCGGACTGGGCTTCGTCGAGCTGATGAAGCGATCGTTCAGGGAGTTCGGCGAAGACGAGATGGAAACCTATGCCGCCGCCCTGGCTTTTCGGGGGCTGTTCTCGCTGTTCCCCTTCCTGCTGTTTCTGGTGGCGGTGGTCGGCTATCTCGATCTGCAGGCTTTCTACGACTGGCTGCGCAGCCAGGCCGCGTTGCTGCTGCCGCCCCAGGCCATGGAGCAGGTGGATGCGGTGATCGTGCAATTCGAGCGTCAGAAGTCCGGGTTGTTCTCCATCGCCATCCTGTTTGCCCTGTGGACGGCGTCGGCCGGGATCCGTTCGGCCATGGTCGCCATGAACCGTGCCTATGACGTGCGCGAGGGGCGCCCCCTCTGGAAGCGTTATCCGCTGTCGGTGCTCTACACGGTGGGCATGGCTGCCATGCTGCTGACGGCGGCCGCACTGATGGTGGTCGGCCCGACGCTGATGGGCTGGCTCGCCGACCTGTTCGGCCTGCAACAGGTGGTAGTGACGGTCTGGGCGTGGCTGCGCTGGCCGGTGGCGGTGCTTTTGCTGGTGCTGGCAGTGGCCGTGTTCTATTACGTCACGCCGGACGTCGAGCAGGAATTCCGCTTCATCACTCCCGGCTCGCTGATCGCCGTGCTGACCTGGATCGCCGCCTCGCTGGGCTTCGGCTACTACGTGCAGAACTTCGCCGACTACAGCGCCACCTACGGCAGCATCGGCGCGATCATCGTGCTGCTGATGTATTTCTACCTGTCCGCCGCGGTGCTGCTGTTCGGCGCGGAACTCAACGCGGTGATCGAGCACCAGGACCCGAGCGGCAAGGATCCCGGCGAGAAGGTGGCACATCCGGGCGGAGCACAGTAGGACGATTGCCTGTAGGAGCGGACGTGTCCGCGAGCTTTTTTGGCGGCCGGCGAGGTGCGGCCGGCGAGGTGGTTGCAACCACAGTCAGAAGCCCGCGAATGAATTCGCTCCTGTGGCCTCAGCCTGCTGCCAGTCCGAGCACCTTGAGCAGGAAGGCGTATTCCAGCGCCACGTCGTGCAAGGCCTGGTAGCGGCCGCTCATGCCGCCGTGGCCGGCGCTCATTTCGGTCTTGAGCAGCAGCAGGTGGTCGTCGGCCTTGGTGGCGCGCAGGCGGGCGACCCACTTGGCGGCCTCCCAGTACTGCACGCGGCTGTCGTGGTAGCCGGCCACCACCAGCAGCGGCGGATAGAGCTGGGCGCGTACGTTCTCATAGGGCGCGTAGCCCTGGATGCGCGCATGCACCTCGGGATCGCGCGGGTCGCCCCATTCGTCGTACTCGGTGACGGTGAGCGGTAGATCCGGGTTGAGCATGCTGTTCAGCACGTCGACGAAGGGGACTTCGGCGATGGCGGCGCCGAAGAGATCCGGGCGCCGGTTGAGCACCGCGCCGATCAGCAGGCCGCCGGCGCTGCCGCCGCTGATGGCCAGTTTCTCCGGCTGGGTGAGGCCGCTGGCGACGAGGGTTTCCGCCACAGCGATGAAATCGCCGAAGGTGTTGGCCTTGTGCTCCAGCTTGCCGGCGCGGTACCAGGCCTCGCCCATCTCGCCGCCGCCGCGCACGTGCGCGATAGCGAAGATGAAGCCGCGCTCCAGCAGCGACAGGCGCGCGTGGGAGAACCAGGGATCGAGGCTTTCGCCATAGGCGCCATAACCGTAGAGATAGAGTGGCGCCGGCTGGCCGGCGGCGAACACCTCGCGGCGCGCCACCAGGCTGACCGGGATGCGCGTGCCGTCCGGCGCCGTGGCCCACAGCCGCCGGCTCTCGTAGGCCTGGGCATCGAACGGGCCTTCCACCGGGGTTTCCTTGAGCACCTGCTGCGTGCCGCTGGCCAGCTCCAGCTGGCGCAGCTGCGCCGGCCGGTTGAGCGATTCGTAGCGCAGGCGAATCACCGGGCTGTCGAATTCCAGGGTGCTGGCCACGTGCAGGCTGTACACGGCATCGGGCAGGGTAACCCGGTAGGGCGCTGCGCCGGCCGGATGGACTTCCAGCACCGAGAGGCCGCCCTCGCGCAGGCTGAGCACATGGGCCGTGCTGTTCAGGTCGATATCTTCCAGCATCACCGCGGGGTCGTGGGCGCGCAGCAGTTGCCAGTGGGCACGTTCCGGGTTGGCCTGCGGGGCGGTGTACAGGGCGAAATTGATGCCGGCCTGGTTGCTGCGGATGAACCAGCGCCACTCACCGTTGAGCAGGCCGTGATCGAGATCGTACTCGTGGCCTTCCTCGCGCGGCGCGACGCAGACGAAGGCGTCGTGCGGCCGCTCGGCGTCCAGCACCCAGGCCTCGCTGGTGGTCTTGCTGGTACTGGCCAGCACCAGCTGGCGCTCGGAGCTGGTGCGGTAGCAGTGGATGAAGAAGCGCCCGTCCGGCTCGTTGAACACCAGCTGCGCCTCGGCGTCGCCCAACCGGTAGCGGTACAGCTTGTGCGGGCGGTGGGTGTCGTCCAGTTCGGCGAAGAACAGCGTCTGGCTGTCGTTGGCCCAGCACAGGCTGCCGTCGCAGTCCTCGAACGGCAGTTCGCTGATCTCGCCGCTGTGCAGGTCCTTGATGAACAGCCGGTAGATCTCGTCGCCGGTGGTGTCCAGGCTGTAGCCGAGCAGGCGCTGGTCGGGACTCAGGCTGAAGGCGCCCAGCGACAGGAAGCCGCCGTCGGCCAGGGTGTTGGGGTCCAGCAGCAATTGTTCGCTGGCGTCGTCGATGGCCAGCGAGCCATCCGCCGGGCGGCGGCAGCGATAGTGCCGCGGATACTCGTCACCCGCAGTGGTGCGCTGGTAGTAGAGAAAGTCCTTCCAGGGTGCCGGCAGGGAAAGGTCGGTCTCGCGGATGCGGCCCTTGATCTCCTCGAACAGCCGCTGGCGCAGCTCGGCCTGGTCGGCCAGGCAGGCGTCGGTGTAGGCGTTTTCCGCCTGCAGGTAGTCGAGCACCTCGGCGCTGTCGCGGTTTTCCAGCCACTGGTAGGGATCGGCGCCAGGGATGCTGCGGGCGATGGGGGCTTGGCTCATGGGTGGCCTCGAAAGCGGGAGAGGGTGCACCGGGTAGGTGGCCCGCTGCAAAAGCCGCTATCATATGCGCCCCTTTCACCGCCCGAAACGCCAATGATCGACAACGACTACCTGCTTGCCTGGGCCCTGTACCTCAGCGCCGGCCTTGGCCTGATGCTGGTGTGGATGCGCCTGACCCGCTGGATGTGGCGCTGGTTGCGCGAAATCCTGCGTCTGGCGGCCGCCGTGCTGCTGTTCACGCCGACCCTGGTGGACCCGTCCCGCGACTTGCTGGCGCCAGCCATCGCCATCGGTGCGCTGGATCTCGGCTTCAAGGTTGGCGACAGCGTTTGGCGGGCGCTGGCCGACCTGTCCATGTACGGCCTGGTCGCTCTGGTGCTCTACCTGATCTTCGCCGCCGCGCGCTGGCCGATCGAGCGCTGGCTGCGGGAGCGCGCCGCTGCGCGGGCGGACGGCGAGGACGCCCG
>NZ_JBOY01000167.1:0-15003 GCF_000647775.1 Pseudomonas sp. RL
TGGTGAGTGGGGGCGGGACGATCTCTCCCACGGTCTGTACTTGCGTCAGATGCGGACTTGGTCCCTCATCCCCGACAGGCACAAACATACAAGCGGACTTGTCCGCAATGCTTTTGGCATAAAAGCTCACGAATAAATTCGCTCCCACAGGTTCAGGCGTGCTTACACCTTCTTCACGAACTCCGACTTCAGCTTCATGGCGCCGATGCCGTCGATCTTGCAGTCGATGTCGTGGTCGCCGTCGCACAGGCGGATGTTCTTCACCTTGGTGCCGACCTTGACCACCGAGGACGAGCCCTTGACCTTCAGGTCCTTGATGACGGTGACGGTGTCGCCGTCCTGCAGGACGTTGCCCACCGAATCCTTGATGACACGCTCGCCGTCGCCGCCTGTGGCAGCGTCGGCGCTGGCGCTCCACTCATGGGCGCACTCGGGGCAGACCAGCTGCGCGCCGTCTTCGTAGGTGTATTCGGAACCGCATTGCGGGCAGGGGGGCAGGCCGCTCATGGGCGTCTCCTCGGGGTCGGATCGTGATAAAGCCGCGGATTGTATAGGGTTTCTCCCCGCCGTGCGGCAAGCGGTCCCGCGGTGATGCCAATCCAATGGCGCTGACAATGTGATACACAGCGCGCTGACTGATCGGCCTGTCCGTCTCCCGAGGCGTTTCATTGATTTGTGTCGGGTCGTCGGTCGGGTTTGTTCCTATAGTCTCGCCGCCGTCAGGTTGCCATTCACCAGCCGAGGTCCTGCCCTCATGCGATCACCCTTGCTTGCCCTGCTTCTCTGCGTCGCTCCGCTCGTATCCGCCAACGAGGCGGCCCTGGCCCGCTTCCAGCAACTGATGAACGATCCGATCCTGCGCCAGCAGGCCTACGACTCGGGGTTCGAGCGGGTGCGGTTCTGTGGCTACTGCCACGGCGAGGACGGCAACAGCAAGCGTGACTACATTCCCAACCTGGCCGGCCAGAACCCCATCTACCTGTTCAAGGCGTTCGACACCTTCGCCAACGGCCAGCGCAACGATTTCGTGATGAGCAAGCTGGCCAAGCAGCTGACGGTCGACGAGCAGGTGGACATCGCCGTGTACTTCAGCCAGCAGCAGGTCAAGCCCTCGGCCAGCAGCGTGGATGCCCAGTTGCGCATGCAAGGCGAGCGCGTGTTCCAGGGCACCTGCATCGCCTGCCACGGCATGCGGGCCGAGGGCAAGGAAGACGCCCCGCGGCTGGCCGGCCAACCTGGTGAGTACGTGCGCCGCGCGCTGACCAGCTTCCACGACGGCGACCCGCGGCGCGCCAGCTCGGTGATGATGCCGATCGCCAAGCAGCTGACCCCGGCGGATATCGAGGCCCTGGCCGCCTATCTGGAAAAGCTGGTGCTGTAACCCCCGGTCAGCGCACCCCTGCCGGCTCCGGCCAGCGCAATTGCCCCTGCGTAGTGAATCGCGTGGTGCCCACCAGCCCGCTGGCCAGCTTGCCGCGAATCACATAGGGCAATCCCTGTCCCGGCTGGTAGCCCGCCAGGCCCCAGGTCTGGCGCAGGGCCGAGAAGGCCGAGATGGTTACCGGCACCTCGATGATCGCTTCGCCGAAGCGCGGCACCTGGCCGCGCTGGGCGCTCACCCCGCTGGCCAGCGGCTGGCCATTGACCTCCAGTTCCAGCGCCACGCCCTGGTAATCCACCGCCCGCTCGTTGGGGTTCTGCACCCGCAGTTTCAGGTTGAAGCGTGCCTCCAGGCCCTGGCTGGGCAACGGCTCCAGGCCGGCCAGGTCAATGTGCAGGGGATCGCGCGGCGCCAGCGAGGCACAGGCGGTGAGCAGGCCCAGCAGCGCAAGGCTGGCGAGCAGTCGGGTGACAACGGCCATGGAACGGCTCCGCTTGAAGGAAAGTGCCGATTGGACCATGGGCGCGGGCGGAAGTCTCCCGCCGGCATCCACTTCGTTCGCCAGCCCTGTGCGGCCCCAGCGGCGGCCAGGAGAACGCTGACCGCCCTACGGTCGCAACGGAGATAACGCGGCGCTGGGCATAACCGGGGTGGTCAACGCATCGCGTTGGCCACCGAGGTGTATGCACCATACGCCCTAGTCATACTCTGCCGGGGCATGCTCGCCCAGCAGCCGGCGCTGGCGCGGTGTGGCGGCGGCCAGCACCTGCGGGTTGAAACGGAACTGCAGGTACGGCGAGAACTTCTGCGCCACCATGCGCCGGCCGTAATGCACCTGCAGCAGGTAGCGACTGCTATCCGCCGTGCGGTTGCGGCTGCCGGAGTGCCACAGCTCGCTGCGCAGCATCAGCACATCACCGGCCTGGCACAGCACGGGCTCGGCGGTGCGGCCATGCCAGCTTTCTTCACCGGGATGCGGCTTGCGTCCGGCCTTGTGGCTGCCGGGAATCACCAGGGTCGGGCACAGGTCGCGGTCGATGTCGTCCAGGTAGATCATCGCCGTGCAGATCTGCATCGGCAGCGTGAAGGCCGGGTCGGCCAGCAGCGCTTCCGGCAGTTCCATGACCAGATGATCCACATGCAGCTCGGCGCCGACGAAGCCTGGATGGCTGCGCCAGGCGGTCTGGCCGATGATGTGGCAGTCCTCGCCCAGCGCCGCCTCGGCCAGCTCGATGACGCCGGGCAGGTCCAGGTACGCCAGCCAGAAGGGGGCGCGGTTGAACACGCACTTGTAGTGGTCGTCGACCAGGCCCTGGTAGTCCCAGTGGATGGGTTGCAGGCCGTCGATGGCGGCGCGCGCGGCGGCGACCTGCCCGGCATCCAGCACGCCGGGCAGCAGGGCGAAGCCCTGGTGGTGCAGGGCGTTCAGTTGGTGGGTGATGTCCCTGTTCATAGGCACGGTTCACCGGAACCCTGTGGGAGATTCTATGTTGCCCTGCAAGCCGAACCCAGAAGCTCGCGGCTTCAGTCGCCATGGCCGCGAGCATCGCGGCCTGCCTGGCAACCGCAAGATGGCGGCCGGCAAAGCGCCGACCGCCCCGAATCCGCCCTAGAAGAACCCCAGCGGATGGATGTCGTAGCTCACCAGCAGGTTCTTGGTCTGCTGGTAGTGGTCGAGGATCATCTTGTGGGTCTCGCGGCCGACGCCGGACTTCTTGTAGCCGCCGAACGCCGCGTGCGCCGGGTAGAGGTGGTAGCAGTTGGTCCACACCCGGCCGGCCTTGATGCCGCGCCCCATGCGCCAGGCGCGGTTGATGTCGCGGGTCCACACCCCGGCGCCGAGGCCGTACTCGGTGTCGTTGGCAATCGCCAGCGCCTCCGCCTCGTCCTTGAAGGTGGTCACGCCGATCACCGGGCCGAAGATCTCCTCCTGGAACACCCGCATGCGGTTGTCGCCCTTGAGCAGCGTCGGCTGGATGTAATAGCCGCCGGCCAGGTCGCCCTGCAGCCGTTCGGCGTCGCCGCCGGTGAGCACCTGGGCGCCTTCCTCGCGGGCGATCTGCAGGTACGACATGATCTTGTCGAACTGCTGCTGGCTGGCCTGCGCGCCGACCATGGTCTCGGTGTCCAGCGGGTCGCCGCGCTTGATCTGCGCGACCTTCTTCATCACCGCCTCCATGAATGGCGCGTAGATGGATTCCTGCACCAGCGCCCGCGACGGACAGGTGCACACCTCGCCCTGGTTGAAGAAGCCCAGCACCAGGCCTTCGGCGGCCTTCTCGATGAAGGCCGGTTCGGCCTGCATGATGTCTTCGAAGTAGATGTTCGGGCTCTTGCCGCCCAGCTCCACGGTGCTCGGAATGATGTTCTCGGCGGCGCGCTTCATGATGTGCGATCCCACCGGCGTGGAGCCGGTGAAGGCGATCTTGGCGATGCGCTTGCTACTCGCCAGCGCCTCGCCGGCCTCGCGGCCGAAGCCCTGCACCACGTTGAGCACGCCGGGCGGCAGCAGGTCGCCGATCAGCTCCATCAGCACGGTGATGCCCAACGGCGTCTGCTCGGCCGGCTTGAGCACCACGCAGTTGCCGGCGGCCAGCGCCGGGGCGAGCTTCCAGGCGGCCATCAGGATCGGGAAGTTCCACGGGATGATCTGTCCGACCACGCCCAGCGGTTCGCGGATGTGGTAGGCCACGGTGCTGGCGTCGATTTCCGCCGCGGTGCCTTCCTGGGCGCGGATGCAGCCGGCGAAGTAGCGGAAGTGATCGGCGGCCAGCGGGATGTCGGCGTTCAGCGTCTCGCGCACCGCCTTGCCGTTGTCCCAGGTCTCGGTGACGGCCAGCAGCTCCAGGTTCTGCTCGATGCGGTCGGCGATCTTCAGCAGCACCAGCGCGCGCTGCTGCGGACTGGTGCGGCCCCAGGCGTCGGCGGCGGCATGGGCGGCGTCCAGCGCCTTGTCGATGTCGGCGGCGTCGGAGCGGGGAAATTCGGCGATCGGCCCGCCGGTGACCGGCGAGGTGTTGGTGAAGTAGTTGCCGTTCACCGGGGGCACGAACTCGCCGCCGATGTAGTTGCCGTAACGGGACTTGAAGGTGACGATGGCGCCTTCGCTGCCGGGGTGTGCGTAACGCATGGCGGGCCTCCTGGCTCGTTGCTGTGAGCGATCCAGCAAGCCTAGTCCAGCGCCCTGGCGGTGCCCTGAGACCTTGGTCGGGGCGGCGTGCTACCCTCGCCGGCATTTATTCGCGCCTGCTTCGTTGAGGACTTCCATGCACATCCACATTCTCGGCATCTGCGGCACCTTCATGGGTTCGCTGGCGGTGCTGGCCAAGGAACTCGGCCACCATGTCACCGGCTCGGACGCCAACGTCTACCCGCCGATGAGCACCCAGCTCGAGGCCCAGGGCATCCAGCTGATGCAGGGCTACCTGCCCGAGCATCTGCAGCCGGCGCCGGATCTGGTGGTGATCGGCAACGCGCTGTCGCGCGGCAACCCGGCGGTGGAGTACGTGCTGAACCAGGGCCTGCCCTACACCAGCGGCCCGCAGTGGCTGGCCGACCACGTGCTGCAGGGTCGCTGGGTGATGGCGGTGGCCGGCACCCATGGCAAGACCACCACCAGCAGCATGCTGGCGTGGATCCTCGAACACGCCGGCATGGCGCCGGGCTTTTTGATCGGTGGCGTGCCGCAGAACTTCGCCGTGTCGGCGCGCCTGGGCGGCACGCCGTTCTTCGTGGTCGAGGCCGACGAATACGACAGCGCCTTCTTCGACAAGCGCTCCAAGTTCGTTCACTACCGGCCGCGCACCGCGATCCTCAACAACCTGGAATTCGACCACGCGGACATCTTCCCGGACCTGGCGGCCATCGAACGACAGTTCCACCATCTGGTGCGCACCATTCCCGGCGAGGGGCTGATCATCCATCCCACCACCGAGCAGGCCATCGAGCGCGTGCTGGGCATGGGCTGCTGGACCCCGGTGCAGACCACCGGCGCGGGCGGCGACTGGCGGGCGCGCCTGCTGGCCGAGGACGGCTCGCACTTCGAGGTGCTGTTCCAGGGCGAGTCGCAGGGCGAGGTGAACTGGACGCTGACCGGTCGCCACAACGTCGACAACGCCCTGGCCGCCCTGGCGGCGGCGCGGCATGTGGGCGTGGTGGGTGCAGTGGGCACCGAGGCGCTGAGCCGGTTCCAGAGCGTCAAGCGGCGCATGGAGAAGATCGCCGAGGTAAACGGCGTAACGATCTACGACGACTTTGCCCACCACCCGACCGCCATCGCCACCACCCTCGACGGCCTGCGCAAGCAGGTCGGCGACGCGCCGATCGTGGCGGTGATCGAACCGCGCTCCAATTCCATGAAGCTGGGCGCGCACCGCGACGGCCTGCCGGAGTCCGTGGCCCAGGCCGACCAGGTGATCTGGTACGCGCCGCCCAATCTCGGCTGGGATCTGGGCGCCACGGCGACCGCCTGCCCGGTGCCGGCGGTGGTCTGCGATTCGCTGGAGGCGATCATCGCCCGGGTCAAATCACAGGTGGCGCCTGGCACCCAGGTGGTGATCATGAGCAACGGCGGCTTCGGCGGCCTGCACGGCAAGCTGGCCAAGGCGCTGGCGGAGTGAAGCGGCGCACGGACGTTCCCTCTCCCCTCGCGGGAGAGGGTTAGGGAGAGGGGGCGATGCACCGAGAATCCACCCTCTCCCCCGGCCCCTCTACCATCAAGGGAGAGGGGAGAAGCCGCCGTAACCAACCCACGAGGAAGGCAACATGACCGGCCCCCAACGCATCACCCTGGCGATGACCGGCGCTTCCGGCGCCCAGTACGGCCTGCGCCTGCTCGACTGCCTGGTGCAGGAAGAGCGCGAGGTGCATTTCCTGATCTCCAAGGCCGCGCAACTGGTGCTGGCCACCGAGACCGACGTGGTGTTGCCGGCCAAGCCGCAGGCCATGCAGGCGTTCCTCACCGAATACACCGGCGCGGCGCCGGGGCAGATCCGCGTGTACGGCAAGGAAGACTGGATGGCCCCGGTGGCCTCCGGCTCCGGCGCGCCGGCGGCGATGGTGGTGGTGCCGTGCAGCACCGGCACCCTGTCGGCGATCGCCACGGGCGCGTGCAACAACCTGATCGAGCGTGCCGCCGACGTGGCCCTCAAGGAGCGCCGCCAACTGATCCTGGTGCCGCGCGAGGCGCCGTACTCCAGCATCCACCTGGAGAACATGCTCAAGCTGTCGAACATGGGCGTGACCATCCTGCCGGCCTCGCCGGGCTTCTATAACCAGCCGCAGACCGTCGAGGACCTGGTGGACTTCGTGGTGGCGCGCATCCTCAACTGCCTGGGCGTGCCCCAGGACCTGCTGCCGCGCTGGGGCGAGCACCATCTGGTCAGCGAGGATTGACCTGAGTCGGCACCGCCCGCCAAGGCAGCGCCGATAATCCGGGCAAGAGTCATACAGGGAGTCGAGCGGTGAAAGAGCAAGCGCAGTTCCACATGGGCTACTGGCTGCTGGCCATTTTGGCCTTCATGGGCATCCAGTACCTGCTGGCGATGCAGCAGCAGGTGGCGACCATTCCCTACAGCGAGTTCGAAGAACACCTGAAGGCCGGGCGCATCGAGGCCATCGCCGTCACCGACAGCCGTATCGAGGGCACCCTCAAATCGCCGCTGGCCGGCGGCCAGCGCCAGTTCGTCACCAATCGCGTCGAGCCGCAATTGGCCGAGCACCTGGCGCAGTACCCGGTGCAGTTCGCCGGCAAGGTGGAAAGCACCTTCCTGCGCGACCTGGCCGGTTGGGTGATTCCGGCCGTGCTGTTCTTCGCCATCTGGCTGTTCCTGCTCAGGCGCATCGGCAGCGGCATGGGCGGCGGCATGATGCAGATCGGCAAGAGCAAGGCCAAGGTCTACGTGGAGACCGACATCAAGGTCAGCTTCGCCGACGTCGCCGGGGTGGACGAGGCCAAGGACGAGCTGCAGGAAATCATCGACTTCCTGCGCGATCCCGAGACCTACGGCCGGCTCGGCGGCCGGCTGCCCAAGGGCGTGCTGCTGGTCGGCCCGCCCGGCACCGGCAAGACCCTGCTGGCCCGCGCGGTGGCCGGCGAGGCCGGGGTGCCGTTCTTTTCCATTTCCGGTTCGGAGTTCGTCGAGCTGTTCGTCGGCGTCGGCGCCGCGCGGGTCCGCGACCTGTTCGAGCAGGCGCGCGCCAAGGCCCCGGCGATCATCTTCATCGACGAGCTGGACGCCCTCGGCCGCGCCCGTGGCGCCGGGCCGCTGGGCGGCGGTCACGACGAGAAGGAACAGACCCTCAACCAGCTGCTGGTCGAGCTGGACGGCTTCGACACCTCCAGCGGTCTGGTGCTGCTGGCCGCCACCAACCGCCCGGAAATCCTCGATCCGGCGCTGTTGCGCGCCGGGCGTTTCGACCGCCAGGTGCTGGTCGATCGCCCCGACAAGGTCGGCCGCGTGCAGATCCTCGGCGTGCACCTGAAGAAGTCGCGACTGGCACCGGACGTCGATCCGCAGGTGATTGCCGAACTCACCCCCGGCTTCACCGGCGCTGACCTGGCCAACCTGGTCAACGAGGCCACCCTGCTGGCTACCCGGCGCAAGGCCGCCGCGGTGGAAATGCAGGACTTCAACGCGGCCATCGAACGCATCGTCGCCGGACTGGAAAAGCGCAACCGCCTGCTCAACCCGAAAGAGCGCGAGGTGGTGGCCTTCCACGAGATGGGCCACGCGCTGGTGGCCATGGCGCTGCCGGGGATGGACCCGGTGCACAAGGTGTCGATCATTCCGCGCGGCATGGGCGCGCTGGGCTACACCATCCAGCGGCCGATCGAGGACCGCTTCCTGATGACCCGCGAGGAGCTGGAGCACAAGATGTCCGTGCTGCTTGGCGGGCGCGCCGCCGAGTGGCTGGTATTCGCGCAGCTGTCCACCGGCGCGGCGGACGACCTGGTCAAGGCCACCGACATCGCCCGCGCCATGGTCACCCGCTACGGCATGTCCGAACGCCTCGGCCACCTGGCGCTGGAAAGCGAGCCGAACCCCTATCTCGGCAACGAGCTGTACGGCCTGCGCCCGCGCCGCGAGTACGCGGAAAGCACCGCCACGGCCATCGACGAGGAAGTGCAGGCGCTGGTGCAGGCGGCCTTCGAGCGCAGCGTCGAGCTGCTCAAGGCGCGCCGCGAACAGCTGGAACGCAGCGCGCGGCGCCTGCTGGAGCAGGAAACCCTGAGCGGCGAGGAGCTGCAGGCGTTGGTGGGGTAGGGCGCCGGCGTTGCCGCCCTGCAGGGACTCGTAGGGCGGACAACGTCGTTCTTGTCCGCCGGGCGCGGCTGCGGTCGGGCACCTGTCGGCGGACAGGAAAGCGCTGTCCGCCCTACGGGCCTGGAGAACGCCGTTCTTGCCCGCCGGACGCGGCTTCGGCCGCGCCAGGAAATCAGGCGCTCACGCCCACCACTTCCCCCGTGGCGTCGGCCAGGCCGTACTTGCCCTTGCCGTCGCGCACCACGCGGCCGATGGCAATCTTGGGGTCGTGGGTGAACACCAGGCGGCCGTTGTTGAGCAGCATGCGCTCAAGGAGCATTTCCTTCTCCTCGATCAGGCCTTCCGGGAAGCGGTCGTAGCCCATGGTGATCGGCAGGTGCACCCAGGGCGCGCCGGGGATCAGGTCGCCGGGGTAGAGCACCGGGCCGTTGGGCATGGCGATCTCCGGCAGCATCTGCCCGGGGGTGTGGCCATCGCTCCAGTGCAGGCGCCAGCCTTCACCGAGCTGCGCGCAGTCGGGGGCTTCGTCGATCAGTTCCAGACGACCGCTGTCTTCCAGCAGCGTCAGCAGGGAGGGGATATACGAGGCGCGGTCGCGCGAGTGCGGGTTCTGCGCGCGTTTCCACTGGCGCTTGCCGACCAGGAAGCGCGCGTTGGGGAATAGCAGGCGCGGCGGCTGGCCCTCTTCCCAGGCGGCGAGCAGGCCGCCGGCGTGGTCGAAGTGCAGGTGGGTGAGCACCACCAGGTCGATGTCCTCATGGCTGAGGCCGACCGCCGCCAGGTTGTCGAGCAGTACGTGACGGTCTTCCTGCACGCCGAAGCGCTGCTTGAGCTCCGGGGCGAAGAAGGCGCCGATGCCGGACTCGACCAGAATGTTGCGTCCGGGCTCCTGCACCAGCAGCGCGCGGCAGCCCAGGTCGATGCGGTTCTGCGCGTCGGGTTGCATCCAGCGCTCCCAGAGCGCCTTGGGGGCGTTGCCGAACATGGCGCCGCCATCGAGTTTCTGACTGTTGCCCAGCAGAGTGGTCAGGGTTCGCATGTTGTTATTCTCCTGGCCTGCTGCCGCCCGCACGCGGGGCAGCGGAATAAAAAAGCGCGACACCGAAAGCGAGGGGATGCGTCGCGCAAGTGACTGAATGGTGGTGGTTTCTCGCCGATCCAACCATCAGCCTTTGGTCGCGAAGCCCTCCCCGAACAGCGCGGCGCTGCCGGCGCGGATGCTCGCTTCCAGGCCGAGGGTGCGCGGCAGCAGGTGGCGGAAGAAGAACGCGGCGGTGGCCAGCTTCCCGCTGTAGAAGGCCTCGTCGCTGGCGCGGCGCTCGGCGGCCAGCTGCGCCATGCGCGCCCACAACCAGGCGTAGGCGGTGTAGCCGAGCAGGTGCAGGTATTCCACGGCGGCGGCGCCGACCGCGTGCGGGTCCTGCCCGGCCTGTGCCAGCAGCCAGTCGCTGACTGCTTCCAGGCGCTGCACGGCGTCGCGCAGCTCGGCGGCGTAGGGCGCCCCGGGCTGCTCGGCGAAGGCGCGGATCTGCGCGGTGAACTGGCGCAGCGCGGCGCCGCCATCGGCCACCACTTTGCGGCCCAGCAGGTCCAGCGCCTGGATGCCGTTGGTGCCCTCGTAGATCTGCGCGATGCGCACGTCGCGCACCAGCTGCTCCTGGCCCCATTCGCGGATGTAGCCGTGGCCGCCGAACACCTGCTGGCCGTGGATGCAGCTGTCCAGCCCGCTGTCGGTGAAAAACGCCTTGGCCACCGGGGTGAGCAGCGCCACCTGGGCGGCTGCGCGGGCGCGTTCCTCGGCGTCGTCGCTGAACTTGGCAAGGTCCAGTTGCTCGCCGACATGCCCGGCAAAGGCGCGGCCGCCCTCGGTCATCGCCTTCATGCTCAGCAGCATGCGGCGCACGTCCGGGTGCACGATGATCGGATCGGCCACGGCGCCGCTCGCCTGGGCGGCATCGCGACCCTGCAGGCGTTCGAGGGCGTAGCGCGCGGCGTTCTGGTAGGAGGCCTCGGCGCAGCCGATGCCCTGGATGCCGATGGACAGGCGCTCGTAGTTCATCATGGTGAACATCGCCGCCAGGCCCTTGTGCGGTTCTCCGACCAGCCAGCCGGTGGCGCCGTCGAAGTTCATCACGCAGGTTGCCGAAGCCTTGATACCCATCTTGTGTTCGATGGAGCCGCAGTGCACCGCGTTGCGCGCGCCCAGCGAACCGTCGGCGTTGACCAGCACCTTGGGCACCAGGAACAGCGAGATGCCCTTCGGGCCGGCCGGGGCGTCCGGCAGGCGCGCCAGCACCAGGTGGATGATGTTCTCGGTGAGGTCCTGTTCGCCGCCGGTGATGAAGATCTTGCTGCCGCTGACCGCGTAGCTGCCATCGGCCTGCGGTTCGGCGCGGGTGCGGATCAGCCCCAGGTCGCTGCCGGCGTGGGCTTCGGTCAGGCACATGGAGCCGGCCCAGCGGCCCTCGTAGAGCGGCGGCAGGTAGCGGGCTTTCAGTGCTTCGCTGGCGTGGGCGTCGATGGCCAGGCAGGCGCCGGAGGTCAGCGTGGAATACAGCGCGAAGCTGGAGTTGGCGCCGTAGAGCATTTCCTCCACCTGCACGGCGAGGCTCTTGGGCATGCCCATGCCGCCCCAGGCGGGGTTGCCGCCCAGGCCGACCCAGCCGCCTTCGATGTAGGTGGCGTAGGCCTCGCGGAAGCCGCTCGGCGTGGACACCTGGCCGTCGCGCCACTGCGCGCCTTCCTCGTCGCCGCTGCGGTTGAGCGGCGCGATCAGTTGGCCGCAGACCTTTGCGGCCTCTTCGAGAATGGCGTCGGCGGTGTCCGGGTCCACGGTTTCCGCCAGGGCGGGCAGACGCGCCCACAGGGCGGGCGCCTCCAGCAGTTCGTGCAGGACAAAGCGCATGTCGCGCAGCGGGGCGGTGTAGTCGGTCATCACGGGATCCTCGATGGCGCGCCGCAGGCACGGAGCCTGCGGCGTCAGGGGATAAAACGGGGCCGGCGCGGGGAGGCGCCGGCCCAAGGGTCAGTCGGCCTTGGGGGCGGGGGCGCCCTGATCAGGGGAGCCGCTGACAGAATCCTTGCTGCTGGCAAACTTCAGCAGGTGGGTACGCTCCACCAGGATGTACAGCACCGCGCCGGCGGCCAGGCCCCAGCCCGCGCCGTAGACGGCGAGCACCACGCCCATGGTGCCGGCGATGCCGCGCTCGGTGTTGTTGTTGAGCTGCTCGAAGCCGACCATCAGGCAGATGTAGCCGGTGAGGATCAGCGTCAGCGACAGGGCGATCGGCAGCACCGGCTGGAAGAAGCTCACCAGCGGCAGGATGAACAGCGCGATGAAGCCGGTGATCCAGAAGGTGCCGGCGCCGCTGTAGATGGAGTCCATCGCCTTGCGGCCGTACTTGTAGCGCTCGGCCATGGTGGCGGCCACCGCAGTCCACAGCGGGCCGGCCAGGCCCGGGTAGGGCGCGAAGAAGGCGTGCAGGGCGTTGCGGATGGCGGTCACCAGGTGGATGCGGTCGACGTTGTTGTCGATCTTCTCGTCGGTGCGCAGCTCATCGGCGCGCTGCATCAGCGACTGGCCGACGATGATGTCGCCGAAGGCGATCACGTAGGCGATGATCGCGGTCGGCACGGCCAGCAGGAACACCTGGGCGTCCGGGAAGCCGACGCTGAACGGCAGGTAGTTCCACATTTCGCCGAAGGCCGGCGCGGTGATGCCCCACTTCACGTCCGGCATGTTGTATTCGCCGACGGCGATGCCGATGAAGATGGCCACCAGCATGCCCGGCACCATGCCGTAGTTGACGATCTTGCGGGCGAACGGCACGCGCTCGGTGAGGCCCTTGAAGGACACCGAGAACATCAGGTACAGGCAGATCAGGCTGCCCAGCACCAGCGAGATCGGCGTGTTGGCCAGGCGGCCGCCAGCGTCGATCTCGCCGATCAGCGCGGCGATGCCGGCGCCGATGATGATGCCGCCCTTCATGGAGTTGGGAATCAGCCGCACCAGAACACTGCCCAGCCGGGTGATGCCGAGGAACAGGAAGATCACGAACACCAGGAACTGCAGGGCGAACAGCGCCTGGATGGCCTGCGGGCCCGGCTCGAAGTTGCCGAGGAACAGCAGCACCACCGGAATGCCGGGGGTGATCCAGCCCGGCACCAGCGGCACGCCGAGCAGCGCCGGCAGCATGAAGCCGATGCCGCACACCACCACGTAGGCCAGCGCCACGTCGTAGGGCAGGCCGAGGAATTTCTGCAGCAGCGGAATCATGCCCAGGCTGACCACGAACATGATCAGCGCCTGGAGCATCTCCGCGGTTTCCCAGCGGTAGTGAACGAATGGCAGGCGGATTTTGAACGGGCCGAAGGCCCAGAACGGCTGCTCGGCGCCGTCCTTGCGATGAATCAGTTGCATGCGAAGTCTCCGTCGGCCAGGCGCGAGGCGCGGCCGTCTTGTTGTTGTTGTGAAACGGGGTGGGAACGGGGCGACCGGCGCGGTCGCCCGGGTGATGCGCTACAGGGCCTTGGCCATGTCACGCAGCACGTATTTCTGAATCTTCCCGGTGCTGGTCTTGGGCAACGCGGTGAAGACCACGGTCTTCGGCACCTTGAAGGCCGCCAGGTGTTCGCGGCAGAACTGGACGATGTCCTGTTGGCTGGCCGCGTGGCCGGCCTTGAGGGTGATGAAGGCGCAGGGCGTCTCGCCCCACTTCTCGTCGGGACGGGCTACCACGGCGGCTTCCAGCACGTCCGGGTGGCGGTACAGCACGCCCTCGACCTCGATGGTGGAGATGTTCTCGCCGCCGGAAATGATGATGTCCTTCAGGCGGTCCTTGAT
Source organism: Pseudomonas sp. RL (assembly GCF_000647775.1). Lineage (NCBI taxonomy): Bacteria > Pseudomonadati > Pseudomonadota > Gammaproteobacteria > Pseudomonadales > Pseudomonadaceae > Pseudomonas > Pseudomonas sp. RL. Next base: position 13,490 of record NZ_JBOY01000167.1, read on the forward strand.
CTCCACATAGCCGTCCGGGTGGCACACGGCCAGGTCGCCGGTGTGGAACCAGCCGCCGTGGAAGGCTTCCTTCGTGGCGGTGGGGTTCTTCAGGTAGCCCTTCATCACCGTGTTGCCGCGCATGAAGATCTCGCCGATGGTCTCGCCGTCGCGCGGCACCGGTTCGAGGGTCTTCGGGTCGCCGACCATCACGCCTTCCAGGGTCGGGTAACGCACGCCCTGGCGGGCCTTGATGCGCGCGCGCTCGTCCAGGCTCAGTTCGTCCCACTCGCCGTGCCAGGCGCACACGGTGACCGGGCCGTACACCTCGGTGAGGCCATACACGTGGGTGACCTTGATGCCCATTTCCTCCACGGCGCCGATCACCTTGGCCGGCGGCGCAGCGCCGGCGACCATGGCGTGCACCGGGTGGTCGATGGCCGCCTTGGCCTCCGGCGGCATGTTGACCAGCGCGTTGAGCACGATGGGCGCGCCGCACAGGTGGGTGACCTGCTCGTCGCGGATCAGGTTGAGGATCTTCTGCGGGTCGACGCGGCGCAGGAACACATGCACGCCGGCCAGCGCGGTGACGGTCCAGGGGTAGCACCAGCCGTTGCAGTGGAACATCGGCAGGGTCCACAGGTAGACCGGCTGCATGCCCATCGACCAGGTCATCTGGTTGCCCAGCGCGTTCAGGTAGGCGCCGCGATGGTGGTAGACCACGCCCTTGGGGTTGCCGGTGGTGCCGGAGGTGTAGTTGAGGCTGATCGCCTGCCACTCGTCGTCCGGCCACTGCCAGGCAAACTCCGGATCGCCCTCGGTGAGGAAGGCCTCGTAGTCCAGCTCGCTGACTGCCTCGCCCTCGCCGTATTCGGGGTCGTCCACGTCGATCACCAGGATCGGCCGGCCGAGCATGCCCACGGCGGCGCGGATCACCTCATGGAACTCGCGGTCGGTGATCAGCGCCTTGGCCTCGCCGTGCTGCAGCATGAAGGCGATGGCTTCGGCGTCCAGGCGCACGTTCAGGGTGTTGAGCACCGCGCCGATCATCGGCACGCCGAAATGCGCTTCGAGCATGGCCGGGATGTTCGGCAGCATCGCCGCCACCGTGTCGCCCTTCTTGATGCCGCGACCGGCCAGCGCCGAGGCCAGGCGGCGGCAGCGCGCATAGGTCTCGGCCCAGTTGCGCCGAATGGAGCCGTGGACAACCGCCGGGTAATGCGGATAGATGGCGGCCGTGCGCTCGATGAAGCTCAGCGGCGACAGGGCGATGTGGTTGACTGGGGAGCGGGCCAGGCCCTGTTCGAAGATGGACATGCACGTTACCTGCGGCTGATTGTTGGCTCTGGTTATGAGTTGCCGGGTCGGGGCCTCTGCTGTGTGTGACAGCGCGGGCCCGTACCTTTCTGCAAGCTGGCTTTACTTATAGAGAGCGCGTAGGTGGATTGGTATATAAACCAAGGTTTTATAGTGGTTCTACTAGATCGGATCTCGAATAGATGAAGGCGCTCGAATTGCAGTCACAGTTGCTGCTG
>NZ_JBOY01000168.1:0-2290 GCF_000647775.1 Pseudomonas sp. RL
CCTCGACCTTCCGGCAGGATGCCAGAGGGTCGAGGCGCGCCGCTTTACTTCATATCTGGGCATGAATATATTCGCCGAGCCATATCTTCTGACGGCGAACGCCCATGACCCCCACCACCGTTTTCAAATGCCTGGCCGACGAGACCCGGGCGCGCATCAGCCTGCTGGTGCTGCGCGAAGGCGAGCTGTGCGTCTGCGAGCTGACCGCCGCGCTGGAGCAGAGCCAGCCGAAGGTCTCCCGCCACCTGGCCCAGCTGCGCAGTTGCGGCATTCTCGAAGACCGCCGCCAGGGCCAGTGGGTCTATTACCGCGTGCATCCGCAGTTGCCCGCCTGGGTGCGGGAACTGCTGAACGGCGTGCTGGACGCCAACCGTCCCTGGCTGGAGGCCGACATGCAGCGACTGGAAGGCATGCGCAACCGCCCCGAGCGGGCCACGATCTGCTCCTGAACGAACCGCCCTGTACTGCGGGCCTCACATGCTGAAATCCCATGACCCGTGCCGGCATGGCAATTGTCACGCTGGCGCCCAGACACTGAATCTTTTCCGGAGAGCACACCCATGACCATCAAAGTAGGCATCAACGGTTTCGGTCGCATCGGACGTCTGGCGCTGCGCGCCGCCTGGGACTGGCCGGAGCTGGAATTCGTGCAGATCAACGACCCGGCCGCCGATGCGGCGACCCACGCCCACCTGCTGAACTTCGACTCGGTGCACGGCCGCTGGCAGCACGAGGCGGGCAGCGACGGCGACGCCATCGTCATCGACGGCAAGCGCATCCCCGTGACCCACAACAAGGCGATCGCCGACACCGACTGGTCGGGCTGCGACCTGGTGATCGAGGCCAGCGGCAAGATGAAGACCGTGGCCGTGCTGCAGGGCTACCTGGACCAGGGCGTCAAGCGCGTGGTGGTCAGCGCGCCGGTCAAGGAACCGGGCGTGCTCAACGTGGTGATGGGCGTCAACGACCGGCTGTTCGACCCGGCACAGCACCGCATCGTCACCGCCGCCTCCTGTACCACCAACTGCCTGGCGCCGGTGGTCAAGGTGATCCACGAGCACCTGGGCATCCGCCACGGCTCGATCACCACCATCCACGACCTGACCAACACCCAGAGCCTGCTCGACCAGCCCCACAAGGACCTGCGCCGCGCCCGCGCCTCGCTGATGAGCCTGATCCCGACCACCACCGGCTCGGCCACCGCCATCGCCGAGATCTTCCCGGAACTGCGCGGCAGGCTGAACGGCCACGCGGTGCGCGTGCCGCTGGCCAACGCCTCGCTGACCGACTGCGTGTTCGAGGTGGAGCGCGCCACCACGGTCGAGGAGGTGAACCGGCTGCTCAAGGCCGCCGCTGACGGCGAGCTGAAGGGCATCCTCGGCTACGAGGAGCGCCCGCTGGTATCCATCGACTACCGCACCGACCCGCGCTCGTCGATCGTCGACGCGCTGTCGACGATGGTGGTCAACGGCACCCAGGTGAAGATTTACGCCTGGTACGACAACGAGTGGGGCTATGCCAACCGCACCGTGGAGCTGGCCCGGCTGGTGGGCCGCGCATAGGGCCCGCAAAGCTTGCGTAGGGTGGGTCAGGCCACAGGCCGTAACCCACCAACTGGCCACGAGGCCGATCATCGGGATGCCGGGTTACGCCGCTATGCGGCTAACCCACCCTACGATTTCCCACCTAGGTCTTCCATGCACGTCCTGACCCGCCTTTCCCCCGAAATCCGCCAGTACCTGGTCGTCACCGGCAACTACTGGGCCTTCACCCTCACCGACGGCGCACTGCGCATGCTGGTGGTGCTGCATTTCCACGGCTTGGGCTACAGCCCGCTGCAGATTGCCGCGCTGTTCCTGTTCTACGAGATCTTCGGCGTGGTCACCAACCTGGTCGGTGGCTGGCTGGGCGCGCGCCTGGGGCTGAACCGCACCATGAACATCGGTCTGGGGATGCAGGTCGCGGCGCTGCTGATGCTCACCGTGCCGGCCAGCATGCTCACCGTGCCCTGGGTGATGGCGGCGCAGGCGCTGTCCGGCATCGCCAAGGACCTCAACAAGATGAGCGCCAAGAGCTCCATCAAGCTGCTGGTCCCGGACAGCCAGCAGGGCACCCTGTACCAGTGGGTGGCGGTGCTCACCGGCTCGAAGAACGCCCTCAAGGGCGTCGGCTTCTTCCTCGGTGGCCTGCTGCTGACGCTGCTCGGCTTCGCCGGTGCGGTGCTGGCCATGGCCGCGGTGCTGGCGCTGGTCTGGCTGGCCAGCCTGGTGCTGCTGAAGAAGGACCTCGG
>NZ_JBOY01000169.1:0-3108 GCF_000647775.1 Pseudomonas sp. RL
TGCTTCATCAGGGCGGACATGCGCACCGCGTTGCGGGCGTACTCCATGAACATCCAAGGCTGCGCCGTTGTCCACCCTACGGTCGTTATTTCGCGCGCTGTTCCAGCACTTCCACGGCCGGCAGCACCTTGCCTTCCACGAATTCCAGGAAGGCGCCGCCACCGGTGGAGATGTAGCCGATCTGCTCGGCCACGCCGTACTTGTCGATGGCCGCCAGGGTGTCGCCGCCGCCGGCGATGGAGAACGCCGGGCTCTGGGCGATGGCCTGGGCCAGCACCTTGGTGCCGTTGCCGAACTGGTCGAACTCGAACACGCCGACCGGGCCGTTCCACAGGATGGTCTGCGAGGCCTTGAGCATCTCGGCGAACAGGCGCGCGGTCTGCGGGCCGATGTCGAGGATCATGTCGTCATCGGCCACGTCGGCCACTGCCTTGACGGTGGCTTCGGCGTCTTCGGCGAAGGCCTTGGCAACCACCACGTCCACCGGCAGCGGCACGGAGACCTTGGCGGCGATGGCCTTGGCGGTGTCGACCAGGTCGGCTTCATACAGCGACTTGCCGACCTTGTAGCCGGCCGCGGCCAGGAAGGTGTTGGCGATGCCGCCGCCGACGATCAGCGAGTCGCAGATCTGGCTCAGCGAGTTCAGCACGTCCAGCTTGGTGGACACCTTGGAGCCGGCGACGATGGCGACCATTGGACGGGCCGGCTTGTCCAGCGCCTTGCCCAGGGCCTCCAGCTCGGCGGCCAGCAGCGGGCCGGCGCAGGCGACCTTGGCGAACTTGGCCACGCCGTGGGTCGAGCCCTCGGCGCGGTGCGCGGTGCCGAAGGCGTCCATCACGAACACGTCGCACAGCGCGGCGTACTTCTGCGCCAGCTCATCGGCGTTCTTCTTCTCGCCCTTGTTGAAGCGCACGTTCTCGAACAGCACGATCTGGCCGGGCTGCACATCCACGCCATCCAGGTAGTCCTTGACCAGCGGCACCTCGCGACCGAGCGCCTTGCTCAGGTAGGCGGCTACCGGCGCCAGGCTGTTCTCGGCGCTGAACTCGCCCTCGGTGGGGCGGCCCAGGTGCGAGCAGACCATCACGGCCGCGCCTTTTTCCAGGGCCAGCTTGATGGTCGGCAGGGACGCCACGATGCGAGCGTCGCTGGTGACCACACCGTCCTTCACGGGGACGTTGAGGTCCTCGCGGATCAGCACGCGCTTCCCGGCGAGATCGAGGTCGGTCATCTTCAAAACGGTCATGGATATCAGTCCTTGCTGGGCTGTTGGCTGTGAACGACGCGCAGGTAATGTTCCGCCACGTCGAGCATCCGGTTGGCGAAGCCCCACTCGTTGTCGAACCAGGCCAGCAGGTTGACCAGGCGCGGGCCGGACACACGGGTCTGGCTGCCATCGACGATGGCCGAGTGGGGATCGTGGTTGAAATCGCAGCTGGCATGCGGCAGTTCAGTGTAGGCCAGCAGGTTCTTCAGCGGCCCCGCCGTGGCGGCGTCGCGCAGAATGCCGTTGACCTCGGCGGCGCTGGTGTCGCGGCGGGTCTGCAGGGTGATGTCCAGGCAAGAGACGTTCACCGTCGGCACGCGAATGGCCTTGGCCTGCACCCGCCCGGCCAGTTCCGGCAGCAGGCGCTCGATGCCGCGCGCCAGGCCGGTGGACACCGGGATCATCGACTGGAACGCCGAGCGGGTGCGGCGCAGGTCGGTGTGGTGGTAGGCGTCGATCACCGGCTGGTCGTTCATCGCCGAGTGCAGGGTGGTGATCGACACCTGCTCCAGGCCGATGGCCTCGTGCAGCAGCTTGAGCAGCGGCACCCCGCAGTTGGTGGTGCAGGAGGCGTTGGACAGCAGGCGCTCATCGCCGCGGAGCGCCTGGTGGTTGATGCCGTAGACCAGGGTGGCGTCGATATCCGCCTCGCTGTTCATCGGCTGGGAGAACAGCACGCGCGGCGCGCCGGCGGCGAGGAAACGCTGGCCGTCGGTGCGGGTGTGATAGACGCCGGAGCATTCCAGCACCAGGTCGATACCGTGGGCCGCCCAGTCAATGGCTTCCGGGGTGCTCTCGCGCCACACGGGCAGGCGCCGGCCATCGATCAGCAGGGCGTCGCCATCCAGGCCCACCTCGCCGGGAAAGCGGCCGTGGGTGGAATCGAAGCGGGTCAGGTATTCGATGCTGGCCAGGTCGGCCGGATCGTTGATCAGCACCACCTGCAGTCCCGCCTGGGCACCGCGCTCGTGCAGCGCGCGCAGCACGCAGCGACCGATACGGCCGTAACCGTTGAGCGCGATGTTGTAGGGGCGGTTGGGCATGGTGTTCGGGGCCTGATGGTGGAAAACCGCTGCGCGGGCTTCCACCCTACATGGGATTAGCCGTCCGCGGGGTGGATGGCCGTGGCCATCCGCCCCGCGCGACATCAGTCTTCCAGCAGCTCTTCGGCGGTGGCGACGATGTTGTCGACGGTGAAGCCGAATTCCTCGAACAGCTGGGCGGCCGGAGCCGATTCGCCGTAGGTGGTCATGCCGATGATGCGTCCTTCCAGGCCGACATACTTGTACCAGAAGTCCGCGTGGGCGGCCTCGATGGCGATGCGCGCACCGACTTCCACCGGCAGCACGCGCTGCTTGTAGGCGGCGTCCTGGGCGTCGAACACGCTGGTGCAGGGCATGGACACCACGCGCACCTTGCGGCCCTGGACGGTCAGCTTGTCGGCCGCCTGCATGGCCAGGCCGACTTCCGAACCGGTGGCGATCAGGATCAGTTCCGGCTCGCCGGCGCAGTCTTTGAGGATGTAGCCGCCGCGGGCGATGGCCGCCTCGGTTTCCGCGTCGCGCAGCTGGTGCGGCAGGTTCTGGCGGCTGAAGATCAGCGCGCTCGGACCGTCCTGGCGCTCGATGGCGTACTTCCAGGCCACGGCGGACTCCACCGCGTCGGCCGGGCGCCAGGTGTCCAGGTTCGGGGTGCTGCGCAGGCTGGTCAGCTGCTCGACCGGCTGGTGGGTCGGACCGTCCTCGCCCAGGCCGATGGAGTCATGGGTGAACACGTACAGCACGCGCTGCTTCATCAGGGCGGACATGCGCACCGCGTTGCGGGCGTACTCCATGAACATC
>NZ_JBOY01000170.1:0-965 GCF_000647775.1 Pseudomonas sp. RL
CCTGGGCCAGGCGCCGGCGCGCCAGGCGGCCCTGGGCGCCGGCCTGGACCAGGGCACCGCCTGCACCACGCTGAACAAGATGTGCGGCTCCGGCATGCAGGCGGCGATCTTCGCCCACGACGCGCTATGCGCCGGCAGCGTCGATCTGCTCGTGGCCGGCGGCATGGAAAGCATGTCCAACGCGCCGTACCTGCTGGACAAGGCCCGCGGCGGTTACCGCATGGGCCACGGCAAAGTGCTCGACCACATGTTCCTCGACGGCCTGGAGGACGCCTACGACAAGGGCCGCCTGATGGGGACCTTCGCCGAGGACTGCGCGCAGAACCACGGCTTCAGCCGCGCGGAACAGGACGCCTACGCGCTGAGCTCGCTGCTGCGCGCCCGCGAGGCGATCAGCGGCGGCCACTTCGCCGGCGAGATCGTCCCGCTGACCGTCACCCGCGGCCGCGAGCAGCGGACCATCGCCGACGACGAGCAGCCGCCCAAGGCCAGCCCGGAGAAGATCCCCACGCTCAAGCCGGCGTTTCGCGATGGCGGCACGGTGACGGCGGCCAATTCCAGCTCGATCTCCGATGGCGCCGCCGCGCTGCTGCTGACCCGGCATTCCGAGGCCGAACGCCTGGGGTTGAAGGCGCAAGCGGTGATTCGCGGCCATGCGGCCTTCGCCGATGCGCCGAACCTGTTCCCGACCGCGCCGATCGGCGCCATCCAGGCCCTGCTGGCCCGCACCGGCTGGCACCTCGACGAGGTGGACCTGTTCGAGATCAACGAGGCCTTCGCGGTGGTGAGCATGGTCACCATGCGCCAGCTCGGGCTGGACCACGCCCGGGTCAACGTCAACGGCGGCGCCTGTGCCCTCGGCCATCCGATCGGCGCCTCGGGCGCGCGGATCCTGGTCACCCTGCTCGCCGCGCTGCGCGAACGCGGCCTGCGCAAGGGCATCGCCGCGATCTGCATCGGCGGCG
>NZ_JBOY01000171.1:0-9425 GCF_000647775.1 Pseudomonas sp. RL
TGGCGGGGGTGGTTTCGGGGGCGGCGGCGCCTCGGGTGGCTGGTAGACGGGAGACGAGATGAGCCTGCTCAACGAACAGGAACAACAGCGGGTGGCCGAGGCCATCGCCCGGGTGGAGCGCGACACCGACGCTGAGCTGGTCACGGTGCTGGCCGCGCAGGCCGACGACTACCGCTACATCGCCCTGCTCTGGGCCGGTCTGCTTGTCCTGCTGCTGCCTGGGCTGCTCAACCTGTTCGGTGAATGGTGGAACGCCCGGCAACTGTTGCTGGTGCAATGGCTGGGTTTTCTGGCTCTGGCCCTGCTGTTTCGCCTGCCCGCGCTGCGGGTGCGCCTGACGCCCCGCGCGGTACGCCACTGGCGCGCCGCCAATCTGGCCCGCAGGCAGTTCCTCGAACAGAAGCTGCATCACACCCACGGCGACGTCGGCATGCTGATCTTCGTCAGCGAGGCCGAGCACTACGTGGAGATCCTCGTCGACCGGGGCATTGCCAGCCGGATCGAGGATGCCACCTGGCAGGCCCAGGTGGACCGCTTCACCGCACAGGTGCGCCAGGGTCAGGTGCTGCAGGGTTTCCTCGATTGCATCGAAGGCTGTGGCGCGGTGCTGCGCGAGCGGCTGCCGGCCAGCCACCCGCACAATCAGCTGTCGGACCGTCTCGTCATCCTGCCCTGACCCGGCGCCACAGGCGCCAGGTCAGCCAGCCGGCCAGCCACAACAACAACGCGCACAGCAGCGTGGCCGTCCATTGCAGCCCACCGGCGTGGCGGAACAGCTCGCTCGGCGCCAGGCTGGCCACCCGCAGCATGCGCTGCTCGGCAGCGGCGCCCTGATCGGTAAGCAGCGCCAGCCCTTGGGCATCCCGTGCCGGCAGCGCCGCCACATGGTCGAGAAACGCCTGCCACTCCTTGTATTCCTGAATGCCCGGCGCGTCCGGGTCGCGATCCAGCATGGCATCGCGAATCTGCGCCAGCGGCCGACCCTCGGCATCCTTGGGCACCACCTCGAACAGGCCGTAGGTCAGCTCGGGAATCAGCCAGGTGAAGCTGCCCACGTAGCTGGTGGCGCCAAGGCTGATCAGACCGGGCGCGTCCGGGTCCAGCTCGCGATAGCCGCGCTCGGCATCACCCAGCCAGATGCGGCTGACCCGGTCGAACGGCATGCGCCAGGGGTTGTAGGTGAACTTCACGCCGGAGACGCGCGGGTAGTAGCTGTCGCTGTCACGCATCTGATAGGCGAGCAGCAGCACTTCGAGGATCTGGCGGATCTCGCGGGGGGTGAAGTACACGCGCATCAGCGGATAGCCGGGCTGGTCGTCGAACTCGCCGATGCCCAGCGGCGCGACGCGGAACAGGTCCGCCACGCTCTGCACGCCCTCGCGGCCGCGGTAAAGCTCGTCGCGCAGGGTGCCGTTACCGGTGAAGGCGATATCGCTGCCGGCCCCGCGGCGCAGGGCATCGGTAACCAGATTGCCCAGCACCGGGTCGTCGTAGGCGCGCGTCAGGGTGCGCTCGACCCGCGCCAGCGGCTGATCGAAGGCGTAGCCATGGGCGGCCAGCACCCGCTCGCTGACCGCCTGCTGCAGCGCGGCGACCCGCTGGCCGATGGCGGGATCGCCGGGAGTGCGGTCGTCGATGGCGTGTAGGCGATACTCCGCGACTCGGGCGCGCCCCTGCGCATCCAGCGTCATGTGCAGCTCGCCCAGGTACTGGATCTCCGAGCCGACCTGCACGAGGGTGGTGTCGTTGACCCGCAGCGGCTCTCGCAACAGGCTGTGGGAGTGTGCACCGATTACCAGGTCGATGCCCGGCACCTGCTCGACCAGTTCGACGTCTTCGCCGCGCCAGCTGCCGTCTGGCTGCGCGCTGACGCCCATGTGCGAGAGCAGGATGACCACGTCGACCCGCTCCTGTTCACGCAGCAGGCGCACCATGTCGCGGGCGGCGGCCAGCGGGTCGGCGAAGGTCACTGGCGCCATCAGCGGGCTGACCTCCACCGCATCGCGGCCCATCAGGCCGAACAGGCCGAAACGCAGGCCGCCCTTCTCCACGATCCGGTACGGCTGGATACGACCGGCGCGCTGCAGCGCTTCCAGCGCATCGTCGTCGGCGCTCTGGGCAGAGAAACGGATATTGCTGGCCAGGATCGGCACATTCGGTGCGTCGCCGGCCCGCTCGGCGGCCGCGATCATCTGCGCCAGGCCGGCGGGGCGGAAATCGAACTCGTGGTTGCCCAGCGTGGTGGCGTCGTAGCCCAACGCGCCGAGCAGGCGCAGTTCGCCGCCCTCCTCGCGGGCCACCGTGTGAAACAGCGTGCCCATGCTGAAATCGCCGGCATCCAGGGTCAGCAGCGGCACCTCGGCGAGCGCCGCACGGCGCTCGTGCAACAGCGTGGCCAGACGCGCCACCCCGCCCACGGTCTGGTCGTCATTCAGGGAATCCGGACTGTATTCGCTGTTGGGGCCATAACCCAGCAACCGGGATTGCCAGTCGTTGGTGTGCAGGACCACGAAGCGGCGTTCCGCCGCGCCGCTTGCCAGGCTGGCCATGAGGCAGGCCAATGCCAGCAGACTACCGATGATGCGCATGTTCACTCCTGTGGGCGCCGCCGACGGCCGGCGCGGCGGAATCATCCCATCTTTGCCCGGTCCACTGCACGAACAGCCGAGGAGTCCTGGCCATGAACGACAAGAAGCATCCGCCCAGCGGGCCCTCCGAAATCGACACGATGGAAGATCGCATGGGCTCGATCGAGCAGCTGGATTTCGACGACCCGGGGCCGAGCGGGCGCTTCGGCGAGCCCGCCCCCCGTGAGGTTCTGGACCAGTTGACCCCGGAACGCGAGCGCGAGGCCGGCATGACCGGCGGAGAATCCCTGGGGCCGGACGTGCATGAGGACGGCATCACCCAGGATGACCTCAGCCCGGAAACCCTGTTCGACGAGAGTGGCGCGCGCTCGCCCCGCGAGCGCGGCCAGGGCCTGCCTGCCGACCAGGACCTGAGCATCGTCGACGAGAGTGAGATCGGCGAGGGCGGCGGGCTGGACGAGGCCGAGATGGCGCGGGTCATGCCGCTGGATGGCCGGCCGGACGAGGAGGAAGACGAAGAGGACGAAGAGGACGAGCGCTAGTCGAGCAGCGTGCAGGCCATGACCAGCGCATCCTCGGAACCGCCGCCGGCGGCCGGATAATAGTTGCGACGCCGGCCGATCTCGTTGAAGCCGTAGCGCTCGTACAGTCGATAGGCGCTTTGGTTGGAGGCGCGTACTTCGAGGAAGCACTCCTGGCCGCCGCGCTCCCGCGAGCGGGTCATCAGATGATTCAACAGGGCCAGCCCGAGCCCCCGGCCCTGGCAATCCGGGGCGACAGTGATGTTCAGCAGGTGGGCCTCGTCGAGGATCAGGTCGATGACACCGTGGCCGACCTGACGGCCACTTTCGAGCATCACCCAGCATTCATACGATTTCAGGGCGTCGCGGAAGATGCCCGGCGACCAGGGATGGCTGAAAGCCGAGCGTTCGATCTCAAGCACGGCGTCGAGGTCCGCTTCGGTCATGGGACGGAAATGCAGGTTGTCGGTCATGGCGGGTCGGGCTTACTTCAGTGGGATTGCCAGCGGCGCATCACCCGGCGCATTGAGCGCCAGAGCTCGGCTTTGAGTGCAGGTTGTTCCAGCAGTTGATCGAGACCCGGCAGCGTCCAGGCAGGCCCCAGCGTTTCGTGGTGCAGCTCGCGCAGGACCGCGCCGGGCTCCAGATCGCCAGCGAAGCGCAGCGCCGAGGCGCCGATCAGCCAGAGGCAGGCGCACGGCGCCTGTTCCTCCAGACGCGCGGCAACGAAACTCTGCACAAACTCGCGGGCCATTTCCGGCCCCTGGTCCAGGCTGCCGGCCTGCAGGAGCGGCCAGCGCACCGGTTCACCCACCAGTTGCGGGCTGTCCGGCAGGCCGGCGGCGCGTAGCAGATCGCGCAGCAGCAGATAGGCGGGATCACGCCCCTGAAACGTCTCGCCGGTGGGCAGTTCCACCAGCAGCAGGCATTGTCCGGCACGCAGCAGTTGCTGGCTGAAGCGCGGCAGTTCGCTGCTGCGGGTCACCGGCTTCGGCGCGGGCGCTGGTTCGTCCACCACGGCACTGGCCGGGCGGACCTGCGGGCGCAGCTGCGGCCGCGGCAACTCGGCCCGGGGCATCGTTGCAGCCGGCGCTGACACAGCGGTTTCCTGCACTGCAGCCGGCAAACGCTCCGGCACCGCGACAGGCAACGGCAGCCACAGCTCGGCGTTGGACGGCGCAGCAAACGGCAGGGTGCGGCAGGCGGCCCAGCTGTCAATCTGCATGGCGCGCAAATAGGCGCGGCGGCGCGCTTCGTCGATCAAATCCCGGATACCTGCGGATGGGCCTTGCGCGCGCCGGCCTGCATCAGGTTCAGCGCGTTCAGGTAGGCCTTGGCGGAGGCGACGATGATATCCGTATCGGCGCCGTTGCCGTTGACGATGCGGCCATCCTTTTCCAGGCGCACCGTGACCTCGCCCTGGGAGTCGGTGCCCTGGGTGATGGCATTGACCGAATACAGCTGCAAGGTCGCCTGGGAGTGCACCAGACTTTCGATGGCCTTGAAGGTGGCGTCCACCGGACCGGAACCCTGGGCCTGGGCTTCCCGTTCCACGCCATTCAGGTTGAGAACCAGGCGCGCCACCGGCACCTCGCCCATCCGGCTGGTCACCGCCAGGTCGCTCAGCTTGAACGGCTCGGGCATCTCCGCCGCCAGCGTGTCGGTTACCAGCGCCTGCAGGTCTTCGTCGAAGATCTCGTGCTTGCGGTCGGCCAGTTCCTTGAAGCGCGCGAAGGCGGCGTTCAGCTCCGTATCGCTGGCGAAACCGATGCCCAGCGCCTCGAGGCGCGAACGGAAGGCGGCGCGTCCGGAATGCTTGCCCAGTACCATGCGATTGGTATTCCAGCCCACCGACTCGGCGGACATGATCTCGTAGGTCTCGCGGTGCTTGAGCACGCCGTCCTGGTGAATGCCTGACTCATGGGCGAAGGCGTTGGCGCCGACGATGGCCTTGTTCGGCTGGACGGGGAATCCGGTGATGCCGGAAACCAGTCGGGACGCGGCCAGGATGTGCTCGGTCTCGATGCGCGTGCTCAGCCCGAACAGATCCTGGCGGGTGCGCAGGGCCATCACCACTTCTTCCAGCGCGGCGTTGCCGGCCCGCTCCCCGAGGCCGTTGATGGTGCATTCCACCTGGCGTGCGCCGGCGGCTACCGCGGCCAGCGAGTTGGCCACCGCCAGGCCCAGGTCGTTGTGGCAATGCACGGAGAAGATCGCCTTGTCGGCATTGGGGATGCGCGCCAGCAACTGACCGATCAGCTCGCCGTACTGGTGCGGAATGGCATAGCCCACGGTATCGGGAATGTTGATGGTGCGGGCGCCGGCATCAATGGCCGCCTCGATGATCCGGCACAGGAAGTCGAGCTCGGAGCGGCCGGCGTCCTCGCAGGAGAATTCGACGTCGGCGCACAGGTTACGCGCCTTGCGGACCGCACGTACGGCCTGCTCCACCACCTGATCGGGCGCCATACGCAACTTGTGCTGCATATGGATGGGGCTGGTGGCGATGAAGGTATGGATGCGTGCCGAATTGGCGCCGGCCAGTGCCTCGGCAGCGCGCTCGATATCGGCGTCCAGGGCCCGGGCCAGGCTGCAGACAGTACTGTCCTTGATGGTATCGGCGATGGCCTTCACCGCCGCAAAGTCGCCGGGGCTGGCGATGGCAAAGCCGGCTTCGATGACGTCGACCTTCAGGCGCTCCAACGCCTTGGCGATTCGCAGCTTTTCCTCACCGGTCATGGAAGCACCGGGGCTCTGCTCACCATCGCGCAGAGTGGTATCGAAAATGATGACGCGCTCGCTGCTGCTCATATCGGCACCCTCGGAACCCAAGTCTCGACCCGGCGCCGGTAGTCCCCGCACGCCACATGCGGCGAATTGTGGCCGGAAACCTGTCGAGGGGAAAGCACCAGTTCCCGAGTGGGGCCGTCAACGCCTTCAGTTCGAGGGGAAGATGTAAAGGTCGCCGCGCAGTTGCACCTGTCCGTCAGTGTGGAAGGTCAGTAGATCGGTCTGCTGCAGTCCTGGCTGGCTGACGCTGACCTGGTTGGCACCGGAGAGGGTGAACTGGACATCACTGAAATGACTCTCGCGTAACCCCAGCTTGAGTGCGTCCTGATTGAACAGGGCCCCCTCGCCATTGAAGCCGCTATCAATGGTCACGACATCCAAGGTGACGCCATCGAAACTGAAGGTGCCCTTGATGTTGTCGATGGCGATAACCCCGGCACTTTGACCTGGCCGGATCGCGACACGCGCCCCGCAGCCGCCGGGACAGCGCGTCAGTTGCGGGTTCGGGTTGAAGCGGATGGACGCACTGATACTGATGCCGTCCTGGCCATTGACCGCTGCCATCTCAGCCTCTTCCAGAGGCTGCAGATCGGCCAGCGCCAAGGGGGAAAGAATACTCAGCAGACAGGCGAAAGAACGAAGCATGTTTCCTCCTCAGCGCGGCAGATTGACCGTTCGCATGTCCAGGTAGTCGATGCGCAAGCCGCGAATGGCCTGGGAACCCAGGTTGACGTTACTCAACGAAAGGTTGCCGATGCTGATGTTGCTCTTCGGCACCTGAGCATAGAACTGCTGGTGGTTGGCCCATGTCACCCCCGGCAGGCGGAAACGCAGTTCGCCATCACCCAGCACACTGAAGTTAAGGGGCTGCAGGCGCCCATGGCCAAGGTTGAGGTCGAGATAGAGGTTCTTGGCGACCAGACGATTGGCATCGCTGCAATCGCGGCAGGCACCGGCGATCAGCTTGTCGGCGTACAGCTGCATGCTGATCTCACCCACCAGTCCATCCGCATTTCCCCATATGTTCAGATACGAGCCATGCAGGGTGAAACCCTCGATGTTCAGGGAGAAGAAGTCGCTCCGCGTGGTCGTAGCACCCTGGGTCGCGCCGCTGGAACTGCCGCTCCAGGCGGTAGAGGGCAGACTGAACACCGAGCCAAAGCCGATATCCAGGCCCGGAACCCGTGTCTTGCCGTCCTTCAGTGAGGAAGCGACCAGCAGCAGGGACGCCCTGTCCCCTTCCAGCTTGGTGATGCGGCCTGCACTACAGGTGGGCTGTTCAGCGCTCGGTGTTCCGCAGAGGCTGCTGAACTCGTTGTAGTCCTGTGCCCGCTCAGTCAACGTCAGGCCATAGCGTTCTTTCTGCCAGGCCTCGCTCAGTGCGAGGTAAGCAGCCATGAGCTCGTCACTCTTGCCCATGAACGTATCGACCGATGCGTTGTAAGCCCTTACATCGGGGGGGATACAAGCGTTCCCGCACCAGTACTTCTCACCCAGCGCGGGCTTGGGATAGATACCGGTATCCTGGGCCGCCCCGTGCAGGTTCGTCATCGTGCTACGGGCGGTGTTGTACTGGTCGTTGATCGTATCCACGGTCTGCTGCCGGGTCTGGACGAGCACCATGTCGGCATTGATTTCCTGCTGCAGGGTCAGGAAGCCCACTCCCGCATAGCGCTGAAGCAGGGATGACTGCCGAGCCGTCAGGGCGGCCATGTCGGCATTCAGGTTGGTCACGGCCAGATCGGGATTGTTGCAACCCGCCTCGCCAAACAGGCACCCCTGGTAATAAGACCACAGGCCGTACTGATGAGTGTTGTTGAGGGGGTCCGTCCAGGTAGGCGTCTTCAGTTGCAGCGCCTCAACACCAACGGGCAAGGAGGGTACCTGCGCAGCCTCCACGATCCCTAACCGGAAGGGATGCAGCGGGCTGCCGATGGCCGCCAGGGTGTCCAGGGAACCCCGTTGGCTGCCCTGCCCTTTTATATAGGAGTCCTCCAGATGGATAACCACGGGATTGCCATTGGAATCCTTGAAGCCCTCGATCCGCGCCGTCGCCTCCCCCTTGTCGTATAGGAAGCCATCGAGAAAGAAGCCGATCCCGGAACCACTGACCGAATCCAGTTCTCGATCGTCCAGCGGTTGCATTGCACCTGCGTGGGTACTGGCCAGGAGCAGCAGCAAGGCACCATCCCGAGCCCAACGATTCATGATCAGCACCCCGCCGCCTGCGCACCCATGCAAGTTGGTTCACGGGCTGTGCCCCGCAAGGCGTCGAAGAGATTAAGCATGAACGGGTAAATGGTATCTGCGCCGCCGCCTGTCTTCGCGAAATTGGCAAAGGCGCCTCGTTGGGTATCCACGAATTTGCCGGCATTGGCCAGATCCTGCCAGGGCACGTTCTGGTTCTGGATCGAGAAGAAAATCCCCTCGGCGCCGCCTTGGGCAATGTTCGTCTTGGTGGGGTCACCGACAAAAATGGACTTGTAGTTTGTGAGCGGGAAACAGGTGATCAACCCGAGGGCCTCACAATTGCTCGCTTTGGTCAGCGTGGGGATCAACGCCGCAATCAGGCCGGTCTCATCGGTCTGCAACGAGCTACCCGCAGGCACGCCAATGTGTGTGGCGCGGTTGATAGGCACCCCGTCGAGCGTGGTATAGCCGGTGCCCTGCTGCAGAAGCTCCACGGTCGTGTAGACCTCCGTGTCACCTGCCAGCGAAAGCGCGATGCAGTTGATATCCACCAGGCAGCCGAGATTGCTGATCCCGTTCTGCTCCATGTAGAAATCCTTGCCAAGGGAGGCTGGACCATAGATCTTGCCCTGCATCTTGCCGGTCAGCGACAGGATGTCCCCGGAGAGATGACCCATGGAACGACCGAAACCCAAGCGCACACCAGCGACCTCTCGAATCCCCTGGTCGTTAACCTTGAAGGCGAATTCCAGATAGGGATCCTGGATCTTGAACGGCTCGATGGCAGCCGCAGAAGAATCGTTGTTACGAACCCGCCCGAGAGCGAAGTTGTTGATCAGAATGTCAGCGGACTGGTTCGACGCCAGCCCCGGGATGCCAGAGCGGTCGAAGTCACCCAGGCGCAGCTCATCCATGTTGAGGAGGACGTCAATCTCCGCTCCGAAGTTGATGCGGGTGTACTGGTAGCCAGCATAGGTCAGGGCATCCAGACTGATCAGAGCCTGACCGGAAACAGCAGACAGCTCGGCATCGTTCAGAGGTTTCAGTGCTGCTGCGCTGGTTCCGGCGACCAGTGCACCACAGACAAGGCTTAGCAAACGCCCGGCTCGAGGGGTATGCATTCGGGTCTTCCTTGAAAAGTAGAGGCTTCCGAATGCTCCACTATAGGGATTCGCGCCGCTGAGGCAGCCAACCCATAGTCGTGCCGAAAACTCCCCTCCAGGCCGAAGCCCCCCACGAGCGTTACCCTTTTCCACACACCAACTTCGCAACCAGGCCGTGGAAAAGACAAAACCCCAACCCGCGGTTGCGGATTGGGGTTTTGGTTTTAGGTGCT
>NZ_JBOY01000172.1:0-1284 GCF_000647775.1 Pseudomonas sp. RL
GCCGGCGACCCGCGTGCAGAGTGGCGCCTGGCTGACCCTCGATGAGCCCGCCGCCCTGGATGCCGCCCTGGCCGACGCGCGCGCCGCCGGCCAGCCGGTGCTGCTCGACTGGTATGCCGACTGGTGCGTGAGCTGCAAGGTCATCGAACGCGAGGTGCTCGAGGCACCCCAGATCCGTGAACAGCTGGCCGGCTACCGGTTGCTGCGCTTCGACATCACGCGCAGCGACGCCGCCCAGCGGACCCTGCTCGATCGCTACCAGCTGTTCGGCCCGCCAGCCCTGCAATTGTTCGCGCCCAGCGGCGAAGAGTGGCAGGACCTGCGCGTGGTCGGCGAAACCACCGCCGCGCTGTTCGGCGAGCGCCTGCGCGAAGCGAGCATGCGCCTCTGAAGCCAGCTGCCGCCCGCGCAAGGCTGGCGGCAGCGGTTCCGACCAGGCGGTCGGCTTCCGCCCCAGCATTCCGAAACCCAGGCATCTTTCGGCCAACGTCGGCCATTACCCGGCAATCGGCCGTCTACTGTTGGCTTATGGACAGCCGCCCCCGGTTCCCGGCATAGTCGCCGACTTCCATCCCCGCACAAGGTTCCCCCATGGCCACGCTGCTGGTGCTGCACGGTCCCAATCTCAACCTGCTGGGCACTCGCGAGCCCGGTATCTACGGCGCGATCACGCTCGAACAGATCAATGCCGATCTGCAACAGCGCGCCCGCGCCGCCGGTCATGAACTGCACTGGCTGCAGAGCAACGCGGAGCACGTGCTCATCGAGCGGATTCACGCCGCGCGTGGCGAGGGCGTGGACTTCATCCTCATCAATCCGGCGGCTTTTACGCATACCAGCGTTGCGATACGTGACGCGCTGCTGGGAGTGAGCATCCCATTCATCGAAGTTCACCTGTCCAACGTGCATAAACGTGAACCTTTCCGGCATCACTCCTACTTTTCCGACGTGGCGGTGGGAGTGATCTGCGGTCTCGGCGCCAGCGGCTACCGCCTGGCCCTGGAGGCGGCACTAGAACACCTTGAACGCCCCTGACCCTACTTGGGAGTGATTGCTTAATGGATATCCGTAAAGTCAAGAAACTGATCGAGCTGCTGGAAGAGTCCGGTATCGACGAACTGGAGATTCGCGAAGGCGAAGAGTCCGTGCGCATCAGCCGTAACACCGGCAAGGGCGCTGCCCAGCACGTCTACGCCGCTCCGGCCCCGATGGCTGCTTCCTGTCGCCGCTGGAGGCGCGCCGCCAATTGCAATTGCCTGCAGACGGCTTTCTGTTTGGCACCAT
>NZ_JBOY01000173.1:0-1236 GCF_000647775.1 Pseudomonas sp. RL
TGTAGTGGTCAACCCATCCCGGACAGTGGGTTAAGTTTTTTCTCGGCCACGGCAGGCGGGAGTCCGCCGTTGGCCTGGTGCGGTCGGATCCAGTTGTACCGATGCATCAGGTAACGGCTGATATCTCGCCCAGCCTCCCGGGCGCACTGGTACCCCGTCGAGGGGATCCACTCGCTCTTCAGGCTGCGGAAGAGCCGCTCCATCGGCGCATTGTCCCAGCAGTTTCCCCGTCGGCTCATGCTCTGCTGCATCCGGTAGCGCCACAGTCGCTGACGGAACAGGCGGCTGGCGTATTGGCTGCCCTGATCCGAGTGGAACATCACCTTCTGCGGTCTGCCACGCTGCTCGTAGGCCATGTCGAGCGCCCGGGCAGCCAGTTCCGCATCCGGCCTGTCAGAGAAGGCCCAGCCAATCACGCGGCGAGCGTGCAGATCCAGGACCACAGCCAGGTAATGCCAGCGACCCTGCGCCCAGACATAGGTGATGTCGCCGCACCAGACCTGGTTGGGACGCTCGACAGTGAACTCGCGATTGAGCCGATTCGGGATGTCGGGACGTTCCACCGTCGCGGACTTGTACGCATGCGAGCCCGGTTGCTTGCTGACGAGCCCAAGCTCGCGCATCAGACCCCGAACCTTGAAACGCCCGATCGTCATGCCATCCTCACGCAGCATGCCCAGAATGCTGCGGCTGCCCGCAGCGCCACGGCTCTTGCGGAACAGCTGGTTGATCCGGCTACGCAAGGCCACACAGCGCACATCGACGCGATGCCGCCGGGCACGATGTGCGTAGTAGCTGGAGCGTGTGACATTAAAAGCTGAACAGACCATTTCCACCGGCTCCTGCTCACTCAACTGGTCTATCAGCGCGTACGTTCGAGTTCGTCTGACATCAAGAGAGCGGTAGCCTTTTTTAGAATCGCCTTCTCCCGCTCCAGCCGGTTGATCCGGGCTTCCAGTTCCTGGATCTTCTGCTGTTCGGGCGTGAGCGCCTTGCTCTGCGGGGTGATGCCAGCGCGCTCCTGCTGGAGCTGGCTGACCCACCGACGCAGGGCGGAGTCCACCAGCCCCAGCGACTGGCAAGCCTCGGCCACGCTGTAGCCCTGATCCAGGACCAGGACCGCGGCCTCACGCTTGAACTCGGCGGAGAAGGTACGTCGTTGTTTGCTCATCAGACACCTCTTTAATGGCGAGGATTTTCGCCTAAATCGGTGTCCGGGATCAGTAGGCCACTACA
>NZ_JBOY01000174.1:0-6449 GCF_000647775.1 Pseudomonas sp. RL
CGGTGGCCCCGGCCGGCCCCGCACGCCGGCGCGCCCCTTGTCGGCCGCCGACCAGGCCTTGCCGGGCGGGCGCGATCAATTGGGCGAGGGGGGCTGAATCATGGGTATCGATTACTCGCTGATCTGGGCGGTGATCATCATCTTCGGCGTGATGATGTACGTGGTGATGGACGGCTTCGACCTGGGCATCGGCATCCTCTTCCCGTTCGTACCCGGCAAGCAGGACCGCGACCTGATGATGAACACCGTGGCACCGGTCTGGGATGGCAACGAGACCTGGCTGGTCCTTGGCGGGGCGGGCCTGTTCGCGGCCTTCCCGCTGGCCTATGCGGTGGTGCTGTCGGCCCTTTATTTGCCCATCGTGTTCATGCTCATCGGTCTGATCTTTCGGGGTGTGGCCTTCGAGTTCCGTTTCAAGGCGGACGAACGGCATCGGCCTTTCTGGGACTGGGCCTTCATTGGCGGCTCGCTGACCGCGACCTTCTTCCAAGGGGTGGTACTGGGCGCCTTCATCAGTGGCTTGCCGGTGGAAAACCGCGGCTACGCCGGTGGCCCGCTGGACTGGCTGACCCCCTTCGCGGTGTTCTGCGGGCTGGGGTTGATCGCCGCCTATGCGCTGCTGGGCTGCACCTGGTTGATCATGAAGACTGGCGGCGAACTGCAGCGGCGCATGCACGACATCGGCATCCCGCTGCTGGGCGTGTTGCTGGCGGTGATCGGCGTGGTAAGCCTGTGGACGCCGCTGGCCCATGAGCGCATCGCGGAGCGCTGGTTCAGCCTGCCGAACCTGTTCTGGTTCCTGCCGGTGCCAATCCTGGTGCTGTTGTGCAGCTGGGCGTTGTATCGGGCGATCCAGCGTTACGCCCACTACTCGCCGTTCCTGCTTACCCTGGCGCTGATCTTTCTGGGTTACAGCGGGCTGGGCATCAGCCTGTGGCCGAACATCATTCCGCCAGCGATCAGCATCTGGGACGCCGCCGCGCCGCCGCAAAGCCAGGGCTTCGCGCTGGTGGGCGCGCTGTTCATCCTGCCGTTCGTGCTGATCTACACCGCCTGGAGCTACTACGTGTTCCGCGGCAAGATCACCCCGGACAGTGGTTACCACTGATGACGGAGCGCGCCTGGTGGCGGCGTCTGGCCTGGCTGGCCGGCCTGTGGACGGCCAGCGTGGTGGCGCTGGCGCTGCTGGCCTGGCTGCTGCGTCTGTTGATGAGCGCGGCGGGGTTGAGTACGCCGTAGCGTGCCGGTGGCCTTAGCGGCAATCGCGCGCACTCGCCTCGCGGTACTCGAGCACTTCTTCAAGGTGGAGGCTGCCGGGGAAATCGCGGCACCAGGGACAGTCCAGCGCGGGGCCTACCGTACCGCGCACCCGGGCGAAGGCTTCTTCGCCGGGCTCATCCACCAGCTCGGCGTAACGCGTCTCCAGGCGCTCGCGCAGGGCATCGTCCGCCACGACCCACAACGGTTCCTCGGCCTGGCAGCCAATGAACACCTGCATGCGTGGGGCCATCACCAGATGACCCGCCAGCGTGTCGGCGGGCTGTTGCGGGGGCGGTGCGGCGCAACCGGCCAGCGCGCCGAGCAGCAGGGCGAGTGACGAGCGTTGCATGGGCAGCTCCGTAAGGCCGGTCAGGCCGGATCAGAAGGAGAAGTTGACCCCGAAGCTCATCAGATCGACCTCATCCACCAGGTTGATCCATTCCATGCTGGCGCTGAGATTCGGTGCCAGGTGCAGATCGACCCCCAGGCCGGCGCTGAAATCGTGTTCGGACCAGGTATGCACCGGGCTGACGCGGTTGTAGATCTTGCCTTCCGCACGGGAATAACCACCGATGATGTAGGCGGAGAACTGTGGGTTGAAGGGCATGAGCAGCTTGGCGTAAGCACCGACGTAGTTGTCGATCTCGTAGGTCAGGCCGTTGATGCTGTCATCGGTCAGGCCGGTACCCAGGCGGGCTTCCAGGGCGAGGTTCTGGCTGGCCTGGAAGCCCAGCTTGTAGCCGAGGGAGGTCAGGTCGGTATGGTCGATTTCCGCGCGGGAAATCATCACCCCGCCGTAGGGGCCGATCTGGGCCTGGGCAAGGGTGGTGGCGGCGAATGTCGACAGCCCGACAGCGAATACGGCGACTTTCAAAGCGCTTTTCATAACGGCCTCATGAATAGAAAACCCGCGGATCATAGCGTGGGGCCATTAAGCGCTTCAATGAACGGCTGCCGATTCGCTCAGGTCAGCACCCGATAACGGTTCTGTACAAAGCCGAATGGATAGGATTGCGAGGCTTCCAGCTGCAGGCTGGCCGCCACACCGGAGCGTCCGAACAGCGAAACGCCATTGCCCAGCAGCACGGGCACGGTGGTGAGGGTGATGGTGTCGATGAGCCCCTGACGCAGGCAGCCGCGAATCAGCGATTCGTCGTCCAGAAAGGCGTGGCCGAAGCCCTGCTTTTCCAGTAGCCGCGCCAGCTCCCTGGGTGAACGATTGGTCAGCGACACGCTGGCCGGCACTCCGTCGGGCAGGCTCGCCCACTCCGGACACACCACGAAGACCGGCTTGACGCCGTAGGGCCATTCGGGGAAGCACAGCGCCTGCTCCAGGGCGCGGCGCCCGAAGACCAGCGCATCCATGCCGGCAAGAAACTCCTGATAACCGCAATCTTCACCCTCCGGCACCTGGCGGGTGAGATCGAGCAGCCAGCCGATGCCGCCATGGGCATCGGCGACGTAGCCATCGAGACTGGTGGCAACAAAGACGGAAAATTTCACGATCACTCCCCGGTGGGTGGACACGCGAATCAGCGTAGCCGTCGATTCGCCAGGGAGCGTTCGCCGAAAGGCGGGGCGCATCAGGGGACCGTCGGACGGCCCCCGAGATCTATTACAGACCCAGCTTCTGCGCCACGTAGTCGGCGTCCTTGTCGCCGCGACCCGAGAGGTTGACCAGGATGTGCTGGTCCTTCGGCAGCTTCGGTGCGGCGCGCATGGCCCAGGCCACCGCGTGTGCGCTTTCCAGCGCCGGGATGATGCCCTCGGTACGCGACAAGGTCATGAAGGCGTCCAGGCATTCCTGGTCGGTGACCGATTGGTAGTCCACCCGGCCGATGTCCTTCAGGTAGCTGTGTTGCGGGCCGACGCCGGGATAATCGAGGCCGGAGGCGATGGAGTGCACGGCGGCCGGGTTGCCCTCGGCGTCTTCCAGGACGTAGCAGGCCATGCCGTGGATCTCGCCGGGCTTGCCGACCGACAGGGTGGCGGCGTGCCGACCGGGCTTGTCCACGCCTTCACCGGCCGGCTCGACGCCTACCAGATGCACGCCCTCGTCACCCAGGAAGGCGGTGAACAGGCCCATGGCGTTGGAGCCGCCGCCGACACAGGCGGCCGCATGATCGGGCAAGCGGCCATGCTTGGCGAGGAACTGCTCGCGGGCCTCGCGGCCGATGATCGACTGGAAGTCGCGGACCATCTTCGGGAACGGGTGCGGGCCAACCACCGAGCCAATGGCGTAGATGTAGTTCTGCGGGTCCTTGAGGTATTCCTCGAAGGCGCTGTCCACGGCTTCCTTGAGGGTCGCAGCGCCACGGGTCACCGGCACCAGCTTGCAGCCGAGGATCTTCATCTTGGTGACGTTGGGGTGTTCCTTCTCGATGTCCACCTGGCCCATGTGGATCTCGCAGGGAATGCCCACCAGTGCGCAGGCGGTGGCCAGGGCCACGCCGTGCTGGCCGGCGCCGGTTTCGGCGATCACCTTCTTCTTGCCCATGAACTTGGCCAGCAGCGCCTCGCCCAGGCAGTGGTTGATCTTGTGCGCGCCGGTGTGGTTCAGGTCTTCGCGCTTGAGGTGGATCTGCGCGCCGCCCAGTTTTTCCGACAGGCGCCTGGCATGGAAGATCGGGCTCGGCCGGCCGACGTAGTCGGCGAACAGGCTGGCCAGTTCCTCCTGGAAGTCCGCGCGCTGGCGGATTTCCTCGTAGGCGGCGTCGATGTCGTCCATCGCCTGCTTGAGGTGCGGCGGCACCAGTTGGCCACCGTAGGGGCCGAAATAGCCGCGGGCGTCGGGCATGGGGGCGAAGCGCGAGTCTTGGGTCATTGGCAGAGGTCCAGGTTGAGGTCGTATGGGTGTGGCAGTTTATCGGGCGAGCTGCCGCGCCGGTCTGCGGCAAATCAGCATGCGGGCAACTCCTGCGCATCGGCGCTGGCGATTGCCAGGCCGCGCGGATCGTCCGGCAGTGAACGCAGGCTGACCGGCATCCGGCTCAGCCGCTCCAGCAGCCGGCTTTCGCGGCGCAGCGGCCACCAGTCGTACAGGTACATTTCCACCGGGCGCCAGAGCGCGACCCAGCCGATCACCATCAGCCCTTCGGCGAGGGTCTGGGCCAGCAGGTTGTCGAGGACGCCGATCAGGTTGTACAGCAGCATGCACACGGCCATGAAACACAGGCCCAGCAGGGTGGTGCGGTGGGCCATGCGCAGGTGCTCGCGCAGGCGGCGCTGGCTGTTCTCGGCTTGCCAGGCGAAGTGGAAGCACACGGTGTGGCGCGCGCGTTCCGCAGTTTCGGCGGACAGCTCGTGGGCGGGCAGCCAGAGGTTCAGGGCCAGCGGTTCATGCGCCGGCAGCTCGCGGCAGGCGTCGAGGATGTAGCGTTCGGCGTCCGGGGCCAGGTCACGCCGGCTGAAGGGCGACGGATCGCGCGTATCGGCCAGCTGTTGCAGGCGATCCAGGCGCAGGTCGATCTGCCAGGTGTCGCCTTCGCGGCGATAAGGCGTGTTCATGGAGGGTTCCGGTCGGGGGTCTGGGTGAATTCTACGTCGGCGGACCCCGGCCACAGCAATTCGCGGATGGTCAGAGGCAATCCTGATGCGCGCGATTGCCCATGAAAAAGCCCCGCACAGGCGGGGCTTCCTTGTAGCGGCGACGCTTAGATTCGCTCGGCCCACAGGTCGTATTCATCAGCATCGACCACCCGTACGCGCACCTTGTCGCCGGGCTTGAGGGTCGGGTCGGCGATGAACACGCTGCCATCGATCTCCGGCGCGTCGGCCCAGGAGCGCGCCACCGCGCCTTCATGGTCGACCTCATCGACCAGCACCTCGATCTCGGTGCCGATCTTGCGTTGCAGGCGTGCGGCGGAGATTGCCTGCTGGTGCGCCATGAAGCGCTCCCAGCGCTCCTGCTTGACCTCGTCCGGCACCGGCTCCAGGCCCAGTTCCTCGGCTGGCGCGCCTTCCACGGGCGAGTACTGGAAGCAGCCAACACGGTCGAGCTGGGCTTCGGTCAGCCAGTCGAGCAGGTACTGGAAGTCTTCCTCGGTCTCGCCGGGGAAGCCGACGATAAAGGTGGAGCGGATGGTCAGCTCGGGGCAGATCTCGCGCCAGGCCTTGATGCGCGCCAGGGTCTTGTCCTCGAACGCCGGGCGCTTCATGGCCTTTAGCACCTTCGGGCTGGCGTGCTGGAAGGGGATATCCAGGTAGGGCAGCAGCTTGCCGGCGGCCATCAGCGGGATCACGTCGTCGACGTTCGGGTACGGGTAGACGTAATGCAGGCGCACCCACACGCCCATCGCCGAAAGCGCCTCGCACAGCTCGAGCATGCGGGTCTTCACCGGGCGGCCGTCCCAGAAGTCGGTCTTGTACTTGAGGTCCACGCCGTAGGCGCTGGTGTCCTGGGAAATCACCAGGATCTCCTTGACGCCGGCCTTGACCAGGCGCTGCGCCTCGGACAGCACATCGCCCACCGGGCGGCTGACCAGCTTGCCGCGCATGGACGGGATGATGCAGAAGCTGCAGCTGTGGTTGCAGCCTTCGGAAATCTTCAGATAGGCGTAGTGGCGCGGGGTGAGCTTGATGCCCTGCGGCGGCACCAGGTCGACGAACGGATCGTGGTCCTTCTTCGGCGGGATCACCTCGTGCACGGCATTGACCACCTGCTCGTACTGCTGCGGACCGGTGACGGCCAGCACGCTGGGGTGCACGTTGCGAATGCTGTCCTCGTTGACGCCCATGCAGCCGGTGACGATGACCTTGCCGTTCTCGGCAATCGCCTCGCCGATGGTGTCCAGCGACTCGGCCTTGGCACTGTCGATGAAGCCGCAGGTGTTGACCACCACCACGTCGGCGTCTTCGTAGGTGGGCACGATCTCGTACCCTTCCATGCGCAGCTGGGTAAGGATGCGTTCGCTATCGACGGTTGCTTTCGGGCAACCAAGGCTCACGAAGCCGACTTTGGGCGTGGAGGTGCTGGACATGCGGGTGAAACCTCTGTGGCGCTGACGGGCGCCTCTGATCAAAAAGTGCGCGATTTTAGCGGCAGGTTGGAAACCTGAACAGACGGAATCACGGTTTTTTTCCTGAGCGGCCAGGCCCATGCGGTGAATCGCGCGCAAACGAAAAAGGCCACTCGATTGAGTGGCCTTTCTTCGTGATTCTGGTTGCGGGAGCTGGATTTGAACCAACGA
>NZ_JBOY01000175.1:0-1328 GCF_000647775.1 Pseudomonas sp. RL
GAGGGTGTGCAGAATTTTGTGTAACCGGGGTTGGGGTTACGGCTGCGGCAGCCTGTCTTCGTAGCTGATCGTAAAGCGCGTCAGCGCCGCCTTCCAGTCACGGATCGGCATCGTCCATTTCTTGCTGATGTTGCGTAGCGCCAGGTAGAACAGTTTCAGCAGCGCCTCGTCGCTGGGAAACGATCCGCGATTCTTGGTGATCTTGCGCAGGCTCATGTTCACTGATTCGATGGCGTTGGTGGTGTAGATCACCTTGCGGATCTCCGGCGGGAAGTCGAAGAACGGCGTGATACGTGGCCAGTTGCGCCGCCAGGACTGACCAATTGGCAGGTAGTCATCGTCCCACTTGGCCTCGAACTCACAGAGGCGCAGTTCGGCCTCGTCTGCCGTGCTGGACTGGTAAATTCGCTTCAGGTCAGCAGCCACTTCAGCCCGCCGTTTCCACGACACATAGTTCAGGCTGTGCCTGACCATGTGCACGATGCACAGCTGCACGCTGGTGTGCGGGAACACTGCTTCGATAGCCTCGGGGAAGCCCTTCAGGCCATCCACGCAGGCGACGAAGATGTCCTGCACGCCACGGTTACGCAGCTCGGTTACCACCTGTAACCAGAACTTGGCGCCCTCGTTCTGGGCGATCCATAGGCCGAGGATTTCCTTCTCGCCAGCCAGATTGATACCCAACGCCAGATACACCGCCTTCACTCGCACGGCGCCTTCGCGCACCTTGGTGTGGATGCAGTCGAGGTAGACGATGGGGTAGACCGCATCGAGTGGGCGAGACTGCCAGGCCTTCACTTCATCAGCTACGGCATCGGTCACCGAGGAGATCAGGCTGGGTGACACCTCGGCACCGTACATTTCCTGCAAGTGCGCCTGGATCTCGCGCACAGTCATGCCGCGGGCATAGAGTGAGAGGATCTTGTCGTCGAAGCCCGCCCAGCGGGTCTGGTGCTTCTCGACGATCTGCGGATCGAAAGTGCCATGCCGGTCGCGCGGCACTTCGATGGGTAGTTCGCCGAACTCACCCTTGAGTTTCTTCCTGCTGAAACCGTTGCGCGTGTTGCCGGTCGGGTTGCTGACCGGCTGATGCTTATCGTGACCCAGGTGGTGGGTCAGTTCAGCATCCAGCGCACGCTCAACCAGCTTCTTGGTCAGTTGCTTGAGGATGCCGTCAGCACCGATCAGGTCTTCAGGATTCTGGTAGTTGGCCAAGAGCTGATCCAGCAGCTCGTCAGTGATGGGATGTTGCGTCTTGCTCATAGTGTCTCCGGTTCGGAGCGACAGTGTCGCTCATGAGCCGGTTACACAAAAATTCGGACACCCTC
>NZ_JBOY01000177.1:0-5105 GCF_000647775.1 Pseudomonas sp. RL
ATGACAATATGTCAACGTTAATTCCAAAACAGTAACTTAAATGTTACAAACACTATTTAGTATTATGAGCTAATCAAACATCATAAATTTTTATGGAGAGTTTGATCCTGGCTCAGGATGAACGCTGGCGGCGTGCCTAATACATGCAAGTCGAGCGAACAGACAAGGAGCTTGCTCCTTTGACGTTAGCGGCGGACGGGTGAGTAACACGTGGGTAACCTACCTATAAGACTGGGATAACTTCGGGAAACCGGAGCTAATACCGGATAATATTTCGAACCGCATGGTTCGATAGTGAAAGATGGTTTTGCTATCACTTATAGATGGACCCGCGCCGTATTAGCTAGTTGGTAAGGTAACGGCTTACCAAGGCGACGATACGTAGCCGACCTGAGAGGGTGATCGGCCACACTGGAACTGAGACACGGTCCAGACTCCTACGGGAGGCAGCAGTAGGGAATCTTCCGCAATGGGCGAAAGCCTGACGGAGCAACGCCGCGTGAGTGATGAAGGTCTTCGGATCGTAAAACTCTGTTATTAGGGAAGAACATACGTGTAAGTAACTATGCACGTCTTGACGGTACCTAATCAGAAAGCCACGGCTAACTACGTGCCAGCAGCCGCGGTAATACGTAGGTGGCAAGCGTTATCCGGAATTATTGGGCGTAAAGCGCGCGTAGGCGGTTTTTTAAGTCTGATGTGAAAGCCCACGGCTCAACCGTGGAGGGTCATTGGAAACTGGAAAACTTGAGTGCAGAAGAGGAAAGTGGAATTCCATGTGTAGCGGTGAAATGCGCAGAGATATGGAGGAACACCAGTGGCGAAGGCGACTTTCTGGTCTGTAACTGACGCTGATGTGCGAAAGCGTGGGGATCAAACAGGATTAGATACCCTGGTAGTCCACGCCGTAAACGATGAGTGCTAAGTGTTAGGGGGTTTCCGCCCCTTAGTGCTGCAGCTAACGCATTAAGCACTCCGCCTGGGGAGTACGACCGCAAGGTTGAAACTCAAAGGAATTGACGGGGACCCGCACAAGCGGTGGAGCATGTGGTTTAATTCGAAGCAACGCGAAGAACCTTACCAAATCTTGACATCCTTTGACAACTCTAGAGATAGAGCCTTCCCCTTCGGGGGACAAAGTGACAGGTGGTGCATGGTTGTCGTCAGCTCGTGTCGTGAGATGTTGGGTTAAGTCCCGCAACGAGCGCAACCCTTAAGCTTAGTTGCCATCATTAAGTTGGGCACTCTAAGTTGACTGCCGGTGACAAACCGGAGGAAGGTGGGGATGACGTCAAATCATCATGCCCCTTATGATTTGGGCTACACACGTGCTACAATGGACAATACAAAGGGCAGCGAAACCGCGAGGTCAAGCAAATCCCATAAAGTTGTTCTCAGTTCGGATTGTAGTCTGCAACTCGACTACATGAAGCTGGAATCGCTAGTAATCGTAGATCAGCATGCTACGGTGAATACGTTCCCGGGTCTTGTACACACCGCCCGTCACACCACGAGAGTTTGTAACACCCGAAGCCGGTGGAGTAACCATTTGGAGCTAGCCGTCGAAGGTGGGACAAATGATTGGGGTGAAGTCGTAACAAGGTAGCCGTATCGGAAGGTGCGGCTGGATCACCTCCTTTAGAGTATGGCTTTGAGCCGCTCGGGGGCGTCCGCACAAGTTTCCTGCACATCTCACGTCGCGCCGAACCGGCGTGCTTGAAAGCCAGCCCATGGGTCTGTAGCTCAGGTGGTTAGAGCGCACCCCTGATAAGGGTGAGGTCGGTGGTTCGAGTCCTCCCAGACCCACCATGGTTCTGGAAGGCTTGGAAGCGACGGGGCCATAGCTCAGCTGGGAGAGCACCTGCTTTGCAAGCAGGGGGTCGTCGGTTCGATCCCGACTGGCTCCACCAGGCTCGACCAGCCGCGATGAGATGTGACAGCGCACACACAAGATTGAATCGCTGGGACGTTGAGGTCCTGGACGAGTTCTTTGAAAACATGGGACGTAACAGAGCGTTTGAGATCCTGTCTCAAAACGTGTCGTTGAGGCGAGTAGGCAAAGCAGTTGTTGGTCAGACCTTGAGGCGACTTGAGGTTATATGATCAAGCGACTAAGCGCATACGGTGGATGCCTTGGCAGTCAGAGGCGATGAAGGACGTGGCAGCCTGCGAAAAGTGTCGGGGAGCTGGCAACAAGCTTTGATCCGGCAATGTCCGAATGGGGAAACCCACCCGCAAGGGTATCCTGCACTGAATACATAGGTGCTGGAGGCGAACCCGGGGAACTGAAATATCTAAGTACCCGGAGGAAAAGAAATCAACCGAGATTCCCTGAGTAGTGACGAGCGAACGGGGAACAGCCCAAAAGTCGATTGTGTTCTAGAGGAGCGGTCTGGAAAGTCCGGCCATAGAAGGTGATAGCCCTGTACTTGAAAGGGCACAGTCGATGAAATTGAGTAGGGCGGGGCACGTGAAACCCTGTCTGAACATGGGGGGACCATCCTCCAAGGCTAAATACTACTGACTGACCGATAGTGAACCAGTACCGTGAGGGAAAGGCGAAAAGAACCCCGGAGAGGGGAGTGAAATAGACCCTGAAACCGTATGCGTACAAGCAGTGGAAGCCCGCAAGGGTGACTGCGTACCTTTTGTATAATGGGTCAGCGACTTACATTCTGTGGCGAGCTTAACCGTATAGGGGAGGCGAAGGGAAACCGAGTCTGAATAGGGCGAATAGTCGCAGGGTGTAGACCCGAAACCGAGTGATCTATCCATGACCAGGTTGAAGGTCGGGTAACACCGACTGGAGGACCGAACCCACTCCCGTTGAAAAGGTAGGGGATGAGTTGTGGATAGGAGTGAAAGGCTAATCAAACTCGGAGATAGCTGGTTCTCCTCGAAAGCTATTTAGGTAGCGCCTCGTGTATCACTGCCGGGGGTAGAGCACTGTTATGGCTAGGGGGTCATCGCGACTTACCAAACCATGGCAAACTCCGAATACCGGCAAGTGTAGAGCACGGGAGACACACGGCGGGTGCTAACGTCCGTCGTGAAAAGGGAAACAACCCAGACCCTCAGCTAAGGTCCCAAAATTACCGCTCAGTGGGAAACGATGTGGGAAGGCAGAAACAGCCAGGAGGTTGGCTTAGAAGCAGCCACCCTTTAAAGAAAGCGTAATAGCTCACTGGTCGAGTCGGCCTGCGCGGAAGATTTAACGGGGCTAAGCGGTATACCGAAGCTAGGGATTCAATCGCAAGATTGAGTGGTAGAGGAGCGTTCCGTACGCCTGCGAAGGTGAGCTGTAAGGCTTGCTGGAGGTATCGGAAGTGCGAATGCTGACATGAGTAACGATAAGGAGGGTGAAAAACCCTCCCGCCGAAAGCCCAAGGTTTCCTTGCGCAACGTTAATCGACGCAGGGTGAGTCGGCCCCTAAGGCGAGGGCGAAAGCCGTAGTCGATGGGAAGCTGGTTAATATTCCAGCACCGATCGTGATTGCGATGGAGTGACGGAGAAGGCTAGGTGTACCGGGCGTTGGTTGTCCCGGGGAAAGGAGGTAGGTGGATCCCTTAGGCAAATCCGGGGGGTCTTAACACCGAGCACCGAGACGAGTCCTTATGGACGAAGTCACTGAGGCCACGCTTCCAGGAAAAACTTCTAAGCTTCAGATCACGACGACCGTACCGTAATCCGACACAGGTAGGCAGGGTGAGAATCCTCAGGCGCTTGAGAGAACTCGGGTGAAGGAACTAGGCAACATAGCACCGTAACTTCGGGAGAAGGTGCACCCTTGATTGTGGCTCGTGCGAGCTAGAGCAATCGAGGGTCGCAGTGACCAGGCCGCTGCGACTGTTTATCAAAAACACAGCACTCTGCAAACACGAAAGTGGACGTATAGGGTGTGACGCCTGCCCGGTGCCGGAAGGTTAATTGATGGGGTTAGCGAAAGCGAAGCTCTTGATCGAAGCCCCGGTAAACGGCGGCCGTAACTATAACGGTCCTAAGGTAGCGAAATTCCTTGTCGGGTAAGTTCCGACCTGCACGAATGGCGTAACGATGGCGGCGCTGTCTCCACCCGAGACTCAGTGAAATTGAAATCGCTGTGAAGATGCAGCGTTCCCGCGGCAAGACGGAAAGACCCCGTGAACCTTTACTACAGCTTTACACTGAACGTTGAGTTCTTCTGTGTAGGATAGGTGGGAGGCTTTGAAGCATGGACGCCAGTCTGTGTGGAGCCAACCTTGAAATACCACCCTGAAGTGCTTGACGTTCTAACCTAGGTCCGTAATCCGGATCGGGGACCGTGTATGGTGGGTAGTTTGACTGGGGCGGTCTCCTCCCAAAGAGTAACGGAGGAGCACGAAGGTGCGCTCAGCACGGTCGGACATCGTGCAGTGTGTGTAAAGGCATAAGCGCGCTTGACTGCGAGATCGACGGATCAAGCAGGTACGAAAGTAGGTCTTAGTGATCCGGTGGTTCTGTATGGAAGGGCCATCGCTCAACGGATAAAAGGTACTCCGGGGATAACAGGCTGATACCGCCCAAGAGTTCATATCGACGGCGGTGTTTGGCACCTCGATGTCGGCTCATCACATCCTGGGGCTGTAGTCGGTCCCAAGGGTATGGCTGTTCGCCATTTAAAGTGGTACGCGAGCTGGGTTCAGAACGTCGTGAGACAGTTCGGTCCCTATCTGTCGTGGGCGTTGGAGGTTTGAGAGGGGCTGCTCCTAGTACGAGAGGACCGGAGTGGACGTACCCCTGGTGTTCCGGTTGTCACGCCAGTGGCACTGCCGGGTAGCTATGTACGGAAGCGATAACCGCTGAAAGCATCTAAGCGGGAAGCGCGCCTCAAGATGAGACCTCCCGGGGCACAAGCCCCCTAAAGGAACGATGAAGACTACGTCGTTGATAGGCGCGGTGTGTAAGTGCAGCAATGCATTGAGCTAACGCGTACTAATGATCCGTGCGGCTTGATCATATAACCTCAAGACGCTTCGCCAAGAAGCTCTCCTCAACAGCACGTTGAGGCCAGGATCCAAGGCTCTGTTACGTCCCATCCCCATGAGAGACGGCGCGACCGCGTCTGCTGAACGCAGAATCGGACCGC
>NZ_JBOY01000178.1:0-2557 GCF_000647775.1 Pseudomonas sp. RL
TGTCCACCACGACAGCGACACGGCAGGTGGACAAGCGCTACACGCGTTGTCCACCCTACGCCCCGAATGACCTTTCTCCACTGGAGCTATACCGATGGCCCTTATCAGCATGCGTCAGCTGCTGGACCACGCCGCCGAATTCGGCTACGGCGTGCCGGCATTCAACGTCAACAACCTCGAACAGATGCGCGCCATCATGGAAGCGGCCGACAAGACCGACTCCCCGGTGATCGTCCAGGCCTCGGCCGGCGCCCGCAAGTACGCCGGCGCGCCCTTCCTGCGCCACCTGATCCTCGCCGCGATCGAAGAATTCCCGCACATCCCGGTGTGCATGCACCAGGACCACGGCACCAGCCCGGACGTCTGCCAGCGCTCCATCCAGCTGGGCTTTTCCTCGGTGATGATGGACGGCTCGCTGAAGGAAGACGGCAAGACCCCGGCCGACTACGACTACAACGTGCGCGTCACTAAGCAGACCGTTGCCTTCGCCCACGCCTGCGGCGTGTCCGTGGAAGGCGAGCTGGGCTGCCTGGGCAGCCTGGAAACCGGCACCGCCGGTGAAGAAGATGGCATCGGCGCCGAAGGCGTGCTGGACCACAGCCAGATGCTGACCGACCCGGAAGAAGCCGCCCAGTTCGTGCGCGAAACCCAGGTGGATGCCCTGGCCATCGCCATCGGCACCAGCCACGGCGCCTACAAGTTCACCAAGCCGCCGACCGGGGACATCCTGGCCATCGAGCGCATCAAGGAAATCCACAAGCGCATCCCCAACACCCACCTGGTTATGCACGGATCAAGCAGCGTGCCGCAGGAGTGGCTGAAGGTCATCAACGAGTTCGGCGGTGACATCAAGGAAACCTACGGCGTGCCGGTCGAGGAAATCGTCGAGGGCATCAAGCACGGCGTGCGCAAGGTGAACATCGACACCGACCTGCGCCTGGCCTCCACCGGCGCCATGCGCCGCTTCATGGCCCAGAACCCGAGCGAGTTCGACCCGCGCAAGTTCTTCGCCAAGACCATCGACGCCATGCGCGACATCTGCATCGCCCGCTACGAAGCCTTCGGCACCGCCGGCCACGCCTCGAAGATCAAGCCGATCTCCCTGGAAGGCATGTTCCAGCGCTACGCCCGTGGCGAGCTGGATGCCAAGGTCAACTGAGCCTTGCCGCGCTAACGAAACAGCCCCGCCCTGCGGGGCTGTTTCGTTTTGAGTGAGTTCTCCGTAGGACGGCCAAGGCGCAGCCTAGGCCGCCAGAATCCAACAGCCGGCGGCCAGAAAAGCGCTGACCGCCCCACGGCTCTGCTGTCAGCGCCGCCCCGACAAAAAATACTGTTCCGCGCCCGCCGGCGCCCTTTAAAATCCGCGCCCTCTCCGCCCCGCTGCGGGCCTCTCGCTGTACATCCCCATGAAACCCACCCTGATTGCCGCCGCCGAACTCGACCGCCTGGAAACCTGGGCCAAGTACCATAAGGGCCTGTGCGACAGCTGCCAGGCCGTGTGCTGCACCATGCCGGCGGAAGTGCGCGTTGCGGACCTGATCCGCCTCGGCGTGCTGGACGAGTTCGACGCCGGCGAGCCGCCGCGGCAGTTGGCCAAGCGCCTGATGAAGGACGGCGTGATCCAGCACTTCAACCAGAAGCGCGAGCTGTTCACCCTGCAGCAGATGTCCAATGGCGACTGCCTGTACCTGGACCGCAAGACCCGCCGCTGCACGGTGTATGACAAGCGCCCGGACACCTGTCGCAACCATCCGCAGATCGGCCCGCGACCCGGCTACTGCGCCTACCGGCCACGGTAGGCAAAGCGTCCTGCGCCTATACATTCGTCGAGGAATGTTGTTTTCCGCCGCAACCGGGCTAGCGTTTCCGGGGTAAACCACCGTTCCGGTTTCTTTCGGAACGGAACGGCCTTTGTGAAGTCAACTTCACAAACCTCCCCCGCTAGCGAGGCTGCACATGGAACGTTCATCCCCCCGCCATCTGATCGGCCGTTTTCGCCGCAAGCTGGAAAAACTGGGGCCGAGCCAGACGGCTCATCTCATGCTGGTGCGCCTGCTCGACCGCTTCAGCCTGTTCAAGATCCTGCGTGGCGTGTTGCTGGTGAAGGTGGACCCCGCCTTCCTCGACTGCCCGCCGCACCTGACGCCCGGCTTTCTCGACGAATCCCGTCTCTGGCAGCTGGCCCGCGACCCGGAGAATGCCCTGGACGCCAGTTTCCTTAACGAGGCCCTGGCCAAGGGCGACCGCTGCTATGCCATCCTCGACGGTGAGCGCCTGGCGGCCTACGGCTGGTACTCCCGCCAGCCCACGCGCATCGATCCACCGGAGCTGCTGCTCGGCTTCGATGCGGGCTACGTGTACATGTACAAGGGGCTGACCCGCCACGAGTACCGCGGCCAGCGCCTGCACGCCATTGGCATGAACCGAGCGCTGCAGCACTACCTGGAGCAGGGCGCCAAGGGACTGGTTTCCTATGTGGAATCGACCAACGTCGATTCGCTGAAGTCCTGCTTCCGCCTCGGCTATCGGCAGTTCGGCTCCATCTACCTGTGGCGGG
>NZ_JBOY01000179.1:0-1419 GCF_000647775.1 Pseudomonas sp. RL
TGGCTCTATAATAAATTGGACTGATGACTAAAAATCATCAGTCCAATTTTTATGTTTGAATACAAAAATGGCGCAATTACCTCTATAATTATTAGCTACCAAACAAAATAAAAAGAAAGGTAATGCGCCTATGTGTAAGTCTATATTAAATACATTAAGAATTAAAGATAAAAATCTAAATTTTTCAGATGAAGTGATTGAGAAAAAACATAAAGGACGAATGAGCTTGTTTTACTATGCCGAGCTCACTTATCAACCTACACATTGTGAAAATTGTTCAACTAAAAATGAAAATTTCTCAATAGTAAAAAATGGTAAGAAAACCTCAACGATTACTTTACTTAAAATTATGGAAATGCCCGCTTATTTAGAACTTCAAAAACAAAGATTTTATTGTAAATCATGTGACAGTCATTTTACTGCTAAATCTAATATTGTCGACGCTCATTGCTTTATTTCTAATAAAACAAAACTTGCAGTTTTAGATAAAGCACAAGAATACCGCTCTCAAAAATCTATCGCTAAGTCATGCTTAGTATCATCAATGACTGTGTCTAGAGTGATTAATCAAGCGGCAAGCGACGTAGGTCAGTCTTCTTTTGATGCTTTACCTGAACACTTAATGATGGACGAATTTAAAAGTGTTAAAAATGTAATCGGAAAAATGAGTTTTATTTATGCAGATGCTGTATCGCACCGCATCGTAGATGTGGTAGCGGATCGTAAGTTAAAATCGCTAAAAGATCATTTTTATCGCTATTCTTTGAAACTCAGACAAAAAGTCAAAACAGTCACGATTGATATGTATGAACCATATATGTCACTAATCAAACAATTATTTCCTAACGCGAAGATTATTATTGATCGTTTTCATATTGTTCAATCTTTAAATCGAGCGTTAAATATGTCTAGAGTTCATGTAATGAATTGTTATAGAACCTCTAATAGACCCCTCTATAATAAATATAAAAGTTATTGGAAACTATTTCTTAAACCTTTTGAAACGCTAGAAGCTTTTAATTATCATAAAGTCCATTTATTTAAAGAGTGGAAAACCGAAAAAGGCATTATAAATTACTTATTAGGTGTAGATGTAGAACTATTTAATACATACCACTACGTTCATGAGCTAAGAAGATTATTAAAAGAAAATCAAATAGAGAAATTTAATCATAAACTCTTTTCTATTCATCTTTCAGATGTGTGTCCTAAATTACGCCCAGTCATTAGAACTTTAAGACGATTAGCAGCTTTCATTGAAAATACTATGACATATTCTAACCTGACCAACGGTCCGTTAGAAGGAATTAATAATAAAATCAAACTCATTAAAAGGGTATCTTTTGGTTATAGAAATTATGATAATTTACGTAATCGAATTATTATAACTTCGCGACTATTTGCGTCAACAACAAAAAA
>NZ_JBOY01000180.1:0-2757 GCF_000647775.1 Pseudomonas sp. RL
CCCGTCCCGGCTGGCTGCTGGCCGAGCCGCAACCGCTGCGCGAAGGCAGCGTGCAGGTGCAGGCCGGCCCGGAGCGTATCGAGTCCGGCTGGTGGGACGGCGGCGACGTGCGCCGCGACTACTATCGGGTCGAAACCCGCGCCGGCCAGCGCGGCTGGGCCTTCAGGACCGTCGGCGATGACGGGCCGCTGCTGCTGCACGGCTGGTTCGCATGAGCGCCTACGCCGAACTGCACTGCCTGTCGCACTTCAGCTTCCAGCGTGGCGCCTCCAGCGCCGCGGAGCTGTTCGAGCGCGCTTCACGTCTCGGCTACCGCGCCCTGGCGATCACCGACGAATGCAGCCTGGCCGGCATCGTGCGCGCCTGGCAGGCGGCCAAGGAACACGCGCTGCCGCTGATCGTCGGCAGCGAGATGCGCATCGAGGACGGTCCGAAACTGGTCTTGCTGGCCGAGAACCTGGCCGGCTACCAGACACTCTGTCGATTGATCACCCAGGCCAGGCGCCGCGCCGACAAGGGCCGCTATCGCCTGCTGCATGAGGACTTCGACGCGCCGCTCGACGGGCTGCTGGCCATCTGGCTGGCGGAGCATGACGCCGACCAGGCCGCCTGGCTGCTCACGCGGTTCCCGCAACGGCTGTGGCTGGGCATCGAACTGCACCGGGGCCCGGACGATGCCGCACGGTTAAAGCACCTGCTGGCGATCGCCCGCGCCTACGGCCTGCCGGCGGTGGCCTGCGGCGACGTGCACATGCACGCCCGCGGGCGCCGCGCCCTGCAGGACTGCATGACCGCCATCCGCCATCACCTGCCGGTCAGCGAGGCCGGCGTCCACCTGTTTCCCAATGGCGAGCGCCACCTGCGCCGCCGCGAGGAGCTGGCCGAGCTCTACCCGCCCGAGCTGCTGGCCGAGACGCTGCGCATCGCCGAACGCTGCACCTTCGACCTGGATCAGTTGCGCTACCAGTACCCGCAGGAACTGGTTCCCCCGGGCTACGACGCCACTGGCTGGCTGTGCGAACTGGTGGAGCTCGGCGCCCGCGCACGCTGGCCAGACGGGGTGCCGGACAAGGTACAGGGGTTGATCGACCATGAGCTTGAGCTGATCGCCGAACTCAAGTACGAGAGCTACTTTCTCACCGTCCATGACATCGTCCGCTGGGCCCGCGAGCGGGGCATTCTCTGCCAGGGGCGTGGCTCGGCGGCCAACTCGACGGTGTGCTTCGCGCTGGGCATCACCGAACTGGATCCGTCGCGCAGCAAGCTGCTGTTCGAACGCTTCCTGTCCCGCGAGCGCAACGAGCCGCCGGACATCGACGTCGATTTCGAGCACGAGCGCCGCGAGGAGGTCATCCAGTACATCTTTCGCCGCTACGGCCGCGAGCGCGCCGCGCTCACCGCGGTGGTCAGCACTTACCATGGCGCCGGCGCGGTGCGCGACGTGGCCAAGGCTCTCGGCCTGCCGCCGGATCAGGTGAGCGCCCTGGCCGACTGCTGTGGCCGCTGGAGCGACCGGCCACCGGCCGCCGAACGCCTGCTCGAGGCCGGCTTCGACCCGGAGAATCCGCTATTACGCCGGGTGCTGGCGCTGACCGGCGAGCTGATCGGCTTCCCACGGCACCTGTCGCAGCATCCCGGCGGCTTCGTCATCTCCCAGGAGCCGCTGGCCAGCCTGGTGCCGGTGGAGAACGCCAGCATGGCCGAACGGACGGTGATCCAGTGGGACAAGGACGACCTGGACCTGGTCGGCCTGCTCAAGGTCGATGTGCTGGCACTGGGCATGCTCAGCGCGCTGCGCCGCTGCTTCGACCTGATCGAGCACTATCGCGGCACGCGCTGGACCCTGGCCAGCCTGCCCCAGGAAGACCCGGCGACCTACGCCATGATCAGCCGCGCCGACACCATCGGCGTGTTCCAGATCGAGTCACGGGCGCAGATGGCCATGCTGCCGCGCCTGCGCCCGCAGACCTTCTACGACCTGGTGATCCAGGTGGCTATCGTGCGCCCCGGGCCGATCCAGGGCGACATGGTCCATCCCTACCTGCGCCGGCGCAACGGCGAGGAACCGGTACTCTACCCGTCCGACGAACTGGTGCCGGTCTTCGAGCGCACCCTCGGCGTGCCGCTGTTCCAGGAACAGGTCATGGAGCTGGCGATGGTCGCCGCCGACTACACCCCGGGCGAGGCCGACGAACTGCGCCGCAGCATGGCCGCCTGGAAACGCCACGGCGGCCTGGAAAAACACCGCGAGCGCCTGACGTCGCGGATGCTCGCCAAGCAGTACACACCCGAATTCATCGCGCGCATCTTCGAGCAGATCAAGGGCTTCGGCAGCTATGGCTTCCCTGAGTCCCACGCGGCCAGCTTCGCGCTGCTCAGCTATGCCAGCAGCTGGCTGAAGTGCCATGAACCGGCCGCCTTTGCATGCGCCCTGGTGAACAGTTGGCCGATGGGTTTCTACAGCCCCGACCAGGTGCTGCAGGACGCACGCCGGCATGGCATTGAGGTGCGCCCGGTCGATGTGCGCCACAGCGGTTGGGATTGCGCCCTGGAGGATGGCGGCGGCCCGCAGCCGGCGATCCGCCTGGGACTACGGATGATTCGCGGCTTTCGCCAGGCCGATGCGCAGCGGATCGAGGCGGCGCGTCCGTTCGCCTGTGTCGAAGACCTGGTGCTGCGTGCGGGCCTGGACGCCCGCGCCCGCGAGCATCTGGCCGATGCCGGTGCCTTGCGCGGCCTCGCCGGCCATCGCCACCG
>NZ_JBOY01000181.1:0-661 GCF_000647775.1 Pseudomonas sp. RL
CCAGTTGTAATAGATCTTCTTGTACGGGCAGCCGCTGATGCACATGCGCCAGCCACGGCACTTGTCCTGGTCGATCAGCACGATGCCGTCTTCCTCGCGCTTGTAGATCGCGCCGCTCGGACAGGAGGCCACGCAGCTGGGATTCAGGCAGTGCTCGCACAGGCGCGGCAGGTAGAGCATGAAGGTGTGTTCGAACTGGCCGTAGATGTCCGCCTGTATCTGGTCGAAGTTGACATCCTTGCGGCGTTTGGCGAACTCGGTGCCGAGGATTTCCTCCCAGTTCGGTCCCCATTCGATCTTGCGCATGCGCTGCCCGGAGATGCGCGAACGCGGCCGCGCGGTGGGCTGGTGCTCGCCGGCCTTGGCGGTGTGCAGGTGCTGGTAGTCGAAGGTGAAGGGTTCGTAGTAGTCGTCGATCT
Source organism: Pseudomonas sp. RL (assembly GCF_000647775.1). Classification (NCBI taxonomy): domain Bacteria; kingdom Pseudomonadati; phylum Pseudomonadota; class Gammaproteobacteria; order Pseudomonadales; family Pseudomonadaceae; genus Pseudomonas; species Pseudomonas sp. RL. The sequence goes on from NZ_JBOY01000181.1 coordinate 420, forward strand.
CGGGCAGGTCCGGGTTGGCGAAGATGTTCGCCAGAACCCGCCACTTGCCGCCGATGCGCGGGTTGATGCTGCCGTCGGCGTTGCGCACCCAGCCGCCGCGCCAGCGCTTCTGGTTGGCCCACTCCTTGGGATAGCCAATGCCGGGCTTGGTCTCGACGTTGTTGTACCAGGCGTATTCGATGCCTTCGCGGCTGGTCCAGACGTTCTTGCAGGTGATCGAGCAGGTGTGGCAGCCGATGCAC
>NZ_JBOY01000182.1:0-787 GCF_000647775.1 Pseudomonas sp. RL
ACGCCAACCTGCTGCCGGAAAACGTCGCGCCGCTGATCGCCGAGCTGGGCAAAGGCTATAGCCACGTGCTGGCCCCGGCCACCACCAACGGCAAGAACTACCTGCCGCGCGTGGCCGCCCTGCTGGACGTCGACCAGATCTCCGAAATCGTCGCCGTGGAAAGCGCCGACACCTTCAAGCGCCCGATCTACGCCGGCAACGCCATCGCCACCGTGCAATCCAGCGCGGCGGTGAAGGTGATCACCGTGCGCGGCACCGGCTTCGACCCGGTGGCTGCCGAAGGCGGTTCCGCCGCCATCGAAGCCGTCTCCGGCGCCGCCGATGCCGGCAAGTCCGCTTTCGTTGGCGAAGAGCTGGCCAAGAGCGACCGTCCGGAACTGACCGCCGCCAAGATCGTGGTCTCCGGCGGCCGTGGCATGCAGAACGGCGACAACTTCAAGCTGCTCTACAGCCTGGCCGACAAGCTCGGCGCGGCGGTGGGCGCCTCGCGCGCCGCGGTGGATGCCGGCTTCGTGCCGAACGACATGCAGGTCGGCCAGACCGGCAAGATCGTCGCCCCGCAGCTGTACATCGCCGTGGGCATCTCCGGTGCCATCCAGCACCTGGCGGGCATGAAGGACTCCAAGGTGATCGTCGCGATCAACAAGGACGAAGAAGCGCCGATCTTCCAGGTGGCCGACTACGGCCTGGTGGGCGACCTGTTCGAGGTCGTGCCGGAACTGGAAAAGCTGGTCTGATCCAGTCGCTTCGGTAACAGGAAAAACCCGCTCCTCGGAGCGGGTTTTTT
>NZ_JBOY01000183.1:0-2437 GCF_000647775.1 Pseudomonas sp. RL
TCGGCCAGTTGCGCGTCCGGGCAGTCGGCGCGGCGCGGCACCAGCACGGCGACGTTGCCCGGCAGCGCCTCGCCGTGCAGCCAGGCCTGGGCGATGGGCAGTTGCTGGACCAGCTCGGCCTCGACCCATTCCGGGTTGACGTTGCGGCCGTAGGCGGTCACGAACTGGTGTTTCTTGCGCCCGCGCAGGGTCAGGAAGCCGTCCTGCAGTTCGCCCAGGTCGCCGGTGATCAGCCAGTCGCCGGACAGCGGCGGCTCGCCCAGGTAACCGAGCATGCGCGCGCCGCGCACCCAGACTTCGCCGTCCTCGGCCAGGCGCAGTTCGACATGCGCCAGGGGCCGGCCGACGCTGCCGATGCGGCGCGCCTCGGGTGTGTTCAGGCACACCACCGAGGCGCACTCGGACAGGCCGTAGCCCTCGAACACCGGCAGGCCCAGGCGGTCGGCCCGCTCCAGCAGCTGCGGCGCCACGCGTCCGCCGCCGACGGCGACGAAGCGCAGCGAATCCGGCAGCGCCACGCCCTGCTCCGCCGCCGTCACCAGCGCCAGCAGCAGCTGCGGCAGCAGTATCAGGCTGTTGGGGCGCACCGCATGCAGCAGCGCCAGGAAACGCGCCACGTCGAAGCCGCTGGCGCCCTGCAGCCCGACCTGCGCCAGCGGGCGCAGCTCCACGGCGGCGCCGGCCAGCAACGGGGCGTAGATGCCGGCGAGGTTCTCCAGCAGCGTGGCCAGCGGCAGCACGCACAGATGGCGCGTCACCTGGCGGCTGCTACTGGCCAGTTCCAGGCTGTCGGCCACGCGCAGCAGGGTCGCGTCGTCCAGGCAGACGCCCTTGGGCTGGCCGGTGGTGCCCGAGGTGTAGGTGATCTTGCAGGTACCGGGCGGCAGTTCCGCCTGACGCGCCGGCACGCGGCGCAGCAACCCGCCTTCCTCGCGGAAGCCGCAGGCCTGGCTGGCCGGCCCCGGGGCGCCGAGCAACGCATCGACGCCGGCGTCCTGCAGCACATGGATCTGCTGGTCATCGGAGAAGAAGCCCGGCAGCGGCACGCAGACCAGTCCCGCGCGCAGCAGTGCCAGATCCCACAGCGCCCACTCCAGGCCGTTGTCCAGCGCCAGCGCCACGCGCCGCACGTCCCAGGCCCGCAGGCGTTCGACCCGCGCATCGATTTCGGCGAGCAGCGCGGCATAGTCCAGCAGGCGTTCGCCGTCACTCAGCGCCGTGCCGCTATGGGCGGTCAGGCGCGTCCAGAACCGTTCAGCAACCGACGGCATGGGCCAGCCCTCCGTGGTAGCGCGGCTGATGACCGAGACGCGCATACATGCCCAGCTGCAGCAGTTGCCGGTGGCCGGGCAGGATCTCGCCGACCATCACCTGCGGCCGGCTGGCGTAGTAGCTGCCCCAGTCCTCGCGCTCGGCACCCAGGCGCGCCGGATCAGCCTCGCCCAGCGGCAGCGGCGCCAGGCCCAGGCGCTGGAAGCTGTTGAGCAGTTCGCGAGTGCCGGTGAAGGCCACCCACTGAAAACCTTCGCTGATCAGCAGGTCGGTGAGCGCGACGATCAGCAGGCGCGCCGAGGCGGCGCCGGTGGCGGCCAGGTTGCCCACCTCGACGATGGCGTCGCGCGGCACCTGCCGCGCATGGCGACGGGCGATCTCGCCCTCCAGCGGCGCGTCCAGGTAGCGCTCGAGAAACAGCGGCTGGCGAGCCGGACGCAAGCCCACCGCCCCCTGTACCACCCCACGCTCGTCCAGCAGACCGAGCAGGCAGGGCAGGAAATGATGAATGCGCGCCTGGTGTTCGTCGGCGAAGCGCTGGCGAATGAACGCTTCCAGCGTCTGCCGCAACGGACCGCCATCGGCCTCGGCGCGGCGCAGGTACAGCGGCGTGTCGCGGCCAATGCGCGCCAGGGTGTCGGTTTCGTGTTCGGGCTCAAGCATGCGGGGGCGTCCTCTGCGGAAATGATCCGAGAGGCATCTTCGGCACCCAGGCTTAAGAAATTCTTAGGTTTCCTGCGGCAAGTACCGGCGCGCGGCGACTTTTCGCAACGAGCCGGCTTCAGCGTTCCCAGAGGATATGCGCGCTCTCCAGCGGCACCTTCGCGTCAGGGTGCGCCGGCACCACGCGCAGCGTGTAATCGCCGGCCGGGCGTTCGGCGGGCAGTTCCAGGCGATAGGCGTAGCCGTGGGTGGCGCCGACCAGTGCATGGGCGCGCTGCAGCGCCCGGCATTCGGCCGGCTGGCCGTCGGCATACAGCTCGACACGCACGGCGTCGGCGTCCAGGTCGCCCAGGTACAGCTGCGCCTCGACCTGGTGCAGGCCGGCCTGGGTAGTCACCCGCACCTCGCCGATGCGCAACGAGGCCCATTTCTCGTCCAGTTCGCGCTGCCAGCGCACCAGCGCGGCCGCGCGCGCGCCCCGCTCGGCCGCACGCTCCCGGTA
>NZ_JBOY01000184.1:0-1897 GCF_000647775.1 Pseudomonas sp. RL
CCTTAGTCTCAACTTCCAAGTGCAACACCCCACTTCAAGTAGGGTGCAGGCATGGGACAGAAGTACACACACCTGAGCGCGGAAGAGCGCGCGATGATCGAGATCGAGATTGGGAACGGCGCCAGCCTGCGGTCCGTGGCGCGGCGTCTGGGCAGGAACGTATCGTCCGTGTCGCGGGAGCTGTCGCGCAACCGAGGTGCGGAGGCAGGGGCCTACAGCAGCCGTGCGGCGGGATCGGGCTACCGCCAGCGTCGGCAGCGCAGCGTGCGGCGGCGCCGGTTGATCGAGGGCACGCCCTTGTACCGACGCATCTACGCCTGGCTGGTCTACCGGCGCTGGTCGCCGCAGCAGATCGCCGCCAGACTGCGGCACATGCATCCGGACGATCCTGCGTGGCGGGTCAGCCACGAAACCGTGTACGCGGCGATCTACGCGCATCCGCGCGGCGCGTTGAAGAAGGGCATGGTGGATGCGCTTCGCCAATCCAAACCCCAGCGCGGGCGGCGACGCACCACCGCTGCGGGCGCCAGCTTCGTGCCGGAAGCCCAACGCATCGTGCATCGCCCCGAGGAGATCGACACCCGTCTGCTGCCGGGGCACTGGGAGGGGGACTTCATCAAGGGGGCGTACAACCGCTCGGGCGTCGGCACGCTGGTGGAGCGCAAGACCCGCTTCGTCGTGCTGTGCAAGATGGAGGGCTGCACCGCGCAGGCCGCCCTGGAGGGCTTCACGCGCCAGCTGAAGAAGCTGCCCAGCTTCCTGCGCGAGAGCCTGACCTACGATCGCGGTAGCGAGATGGCCTGCCATGCCGAACTCTCCGAGCGCTTGAACCTGGAGATCTGGTTCGCCGACCCGCACGCCCCCTGGCAGCGCGGTAGCAACGAGAACACCAATGGTCTGCTACGCCAGTTCCTGCCGAAGGGCACCGACCTGTCGCAGGTGAGCCAGACCCACCTCAACGACATCGCCCGGCTGCTCAACGGCAGACCCCGTCAAACGTTGGGGTGGCTGACCCCGGAAGAGATGATGGCCAAGGAGATGGCCGAGTTCGCTAAACGTGTTGCGCTTGATTCTTGAGACCGCCGACTGCCGGGCGGTTAGAAACCCCTTAAGAATGAGCTCAAGGCCATGGAACCGGTTAAACAGTGCAGCAATACCTACCGCGTGGTCCGACCAACGCGTCCTTCGCTCGTACTCCCCTGGCCTAAGCGGTTTGTCCGAGACGACGAAGTGCGGATTCTTGCTGTTGACGAGTTCGATGCTCGTCTCGTACGACAGCCGGAGGAACTGTTCCGTAAGCGTCCGGCTGTCTCACCTTCCAACCTGACCCGATCTTCCTGACCGTCGCCGGTTTCCCCAACGGAGGACCGGTCGATGGCGTGTTCGGAGGCGTGGCGGTGGCGGGCGCATGTGCGCTCGCAGGTGCGGAGTGGGTTGAGCCAGGCGGACTACTGCCGGCTGTGGGGCATCCCGCGACGGGAGTTCGCGGCGTGGCGGCGGCGGATGTGGGTGCAGGAGGCGGCTCCGCTGCGGCTGCTGCCGATCGCGCGGAGGGACGGCTGATGCGCCTGCCTTCGCAGTGGTTCCTGGCGGTCGAGCCGATCGATCTGCGCTGCGGCATGGATCGGCTGCTGGTGTGGGTCCAGCGTAGCGGCGGTTCTTCGTCGGCGTCGGTCGGCTACGCGTTCCGCAACCGCGCGGGTTCGCGGATCAAGCTGCTGCTGATCGACGGCACCGGCGTGTGGCTGTGCGTGCGGCGATTGCACGCCGGGCGCTTCCACTGGCCACGTTCGACCGACGACAGATGCGAGCTGTCGTCCGAGCAGTTCGCATGGCTGTGCGTGGGCGTGGATTGGATGCGATTGTCTACGAGTGTGGTGCCCGAACACACGTTCTG
>NZ_JBOY01000185.1:0-1193 GCF_000647775.1 Pseudomonas sp. RL
GCACAGCGTCGTCGCCCAGGCGGGCGCGCAAGCGCTCGCGCAGCTGTTCCCAGGGCAGCGACTGTTGCGGGCGTTCCTCGAACAACCGTTGGTGTTCCGGCACGAAGGGCGGCAGGTCCCGGGCGACCAGACGCACCGCCAGCACCGGCTCCGGCAGTTGCTGCTGCTCCAGGCGGCCCCGGGTCAGCTCGAAGAGCATGGCGGCCTCGCGCTCGGCGCTCAGCAGGCCGACCGGCACCTGACTGGCGGGGCGGTTGCGGTGTTCCAGGTGCAGGACGAAACGCTGCACGCCGCTGTCGCGCCCCGCCAGGTAGGTGGCCAGGTCGGCGGTCAGCCGGCGCAGCGGGAAGAGCAGCGCCTGGTGCGACTCGACCTCGAAGTTCAGCTCGATGCGCGCCTCGAACACATCCGGCGGTCGGTAGAAGGCCAGGGCCAGCGGGCGCTGGCCGAGCAGCGTGTCCAACTGACTCAGCACCTCGGCCGGAAAGCGTTTGGCCAGGCCGTCGCGAGGCAGGGCGAGCAGCTGCGCCAGGTTGCGCACGCCCATGCGGGCAAAGGCGCTGGACGCCTCGCGGGAGAAGCCGAGGCGCTCCACCGGCAACAGAGCCAGCGCCTGATGCAGCGCTTCGTCGCCCACCGCCAATCCATCATGGGCATTGGCCAGCACCCGCGCGGCGGTGGGATTGGGCGCCACGGTGATGCGGTGGCGAAAGCCCAGGGAGGTCAGTTCCTCACGCAGACGCGCCTCGAAGCGCGGCCAGGGGCCGAAGAGGCCGAGGGAGGACTGCACCTCCAGCAGCAGGCAGCGCGGATAGTGCAGGCTTACCTGGGCGCTGAAGCGGTAGCCCCAGGCGGCCAGCAGCTGCTGCCAGCGCTCGATGGCCGCCGGATCGTATTCGGCAGTAGCGAAGTGCTGGCTGAGCGCCTGGGCGGCGGTGAGCGACTGGCCAGGCTTCAGGCCCAGGGCGCGCGCCGCCGGGTTGACCGCCTGCAGCCGGCGCCGTTGCGCCGTGCCGGCCAGCAGAACCAGCGGCGCGTCCGCGTCGCTCCGTTGGCGCAGCACGCCATCCATGGCCAGTTGCGGAAAGAGGATGCAGGCCCAGCGCATGACGGTCTCAGTGCCCGCCGCCGCTGGCCAAGGCGGCTGTGGCGATCGGCCGGGCCGGGGCCAGGCCGCCGCGACACTTGAGGAC
>NZ_JBOY01000186.1:0-1350 GCF_000647775.1 Pseudomonas sp. RL
GCCGGGCGTCGTCACGGCGCGGCTTGTGGCGACCCGGGCGCTCGCTGGGGCTCAGCGGCTTGGCGGACTTCTTCTGCAGGCGCTCCATGCGCTCGCGGAACTTGGTGGTGACTTCCGGCAAGGCCACGGGGGTCAGGCCGACTTCCTCACTGAGGATGTCGACTTCCTTCTGGGTCATTTCGCGCCAGCGGCCCATGATCAGTTCGGAGGTGAGGAACACCGGCCCGAAGCGCACGCGCTTCAGACGGCTGACCACCACACCCTGGGATTCCCACAGGCGGCGTACTTCGCGGTTGCGGCCTTCCATCACCACCACATGGAACCAGCGGTTCAGGCCGTCGCCACCCGGGGCTTCCTGGATGTCGGTGAACTTGGCCGGACCGTCCTCGAGCATGACGCCGGCCTTCAGGGTCTCGATCATCTCTTCGGTGACCTCGCCACGCACACGCACCGCGTACTCGCGGTCCATCTCGTAGGACGGGTGCATCAGGCGGTTGGCCAGCTCACCGTCGGTGGTGAACAGCAGCAGGCCGGTGGTGTTCAGATCGAGGCGACCGATGTTGATCCAGCGGCCGCTCTGCAGGCGCGGCAGGCGGTCGAACACGGTCGGGCGACCTTCCGGATCGCTGCGGGTGCAGACTTCACCGTCGGGCTTGTTGTAGATGAGCACGCGGCGCACCACCTGGGCGGCTTCGTCCAGGCGCAGGCTGCGGTCATCCAGCTGGATACTGTCGTGCGGTTCGATGCGCTGGCCAAGGGTGGCGACCTGGCCGTTGACCTTGATGCGTCCGGCGCTGATCCAGCCCTCGATGTCACGGCGCGAGCCGAGGCCCAGGCGCGCCAGGACCTTCTGCAGCTTCTCGCCGGAAACGGGTTGGGGGAATTGGTCTTGGTTCTGATCGGTCATCTGGGCACCTCCCGGTGTAGCGGGTCCGATATAGGGGGCGCGAATCATACACGCAATGAAACGGCACCGCACCGAACCTGTGGGAGCGAATTCATTCGCGAGCTTTTGGGCGCCCGGCTAGGGGCGCCCGGCCAGGGGCGCTGGCCAGGCGCAACCACCGGAAAAGCTCGCGGACAAGTCCGCTCCCACAGGTCCCACGATCACTCGGGGTGCCAGTGGATTTCCAACGGGTAGTGCAGGAAGGCGCGGATCGGCATTTCCCGCACGTCGTTACCGGCGATGGCGCGGCGCAGAGTTTCCACCTTCGCCGTACCGCTGATCACTAGCAGTTGGTGGCGCGCCGCCAGGAGCATTGGGGCGGTGAGTGTCAGGCGCTCGCGGGGCTCCGTCGGTGCCTGCATGGGCAGGCACCGACGGCTGCCTTCCGGATCGAGGGCCTGCGC
>NZ_JBOY01000187.1:0-1219 GCF_000647775.1 Pseudomonas sp. RL
CGCCAGGCCTCCGGCGCGCCGGAGGCGCCCATCTGCCAGACCAGCCGCGCCCGCGCGTAGTCCACCAGCGCGGCGCTGGCGGCGGTGCGGAACTGCCAGAGCTGAGCGTCAGACACGCAGGCGATGTCCTCGCCCAGCGTGCCGACAGTGCCCGACCAGCGATTCTTGCCGCAGGCGGTGGTCCACAGTTCGTCGGCCTGGGCCGAGTCCCAGGTGGGCATGTGCACGCCGTTGGTGATGTGGCCGACCGGCACCTCGGCCAGCGGCCAGCGCGGAAACAGCGGCGCGAACAGCGCCCGGCTGACCGCGCCGTGCAGGCGGCTGACGCCGTTCACCGCGCCGCTGCCGCGAATCGCCAGCCAGGCCATGTTGAACGGCTCGTCGTCGTTGTCCGCCTCCAGCCGGCCGAGCGCCAGCAGCGCGCGGCGCGAAATGCCCAGCCGCTGTTCGGCGTAGGCGCCCAGGTACTGCTCCACCAGCGCCGGGGCGAAGCGGTCGAAACCCACCGACACCGCCGTATGGGTGGTGAACAGGTTACCGGCGCGGGTGGCGGCCAGCGCCACGTCGAACGGCTGGCCGGTGTCCGCCATGAACTGCCGCGCGCGCTCCAGCACGGCGAAGGCCGCATGCCCCTCGTTGAGGTGGCACACTTCCGGTTGCAGGCCCATGGCGCGCAGCAGTTGCCAGCCGCCGATGCCCAGCACCAGTTCCTGGGTGAGGCGCAGCTCGCTGCCGCCGCCGTACAGCTGGCTGGTGATGCCGCGATGCACCGGGTAATTGGCCATGTCGTTGCTGTCCAGCAGGAACAGCCGCACCCGTCCCACCTGCACCTGCCAGGCGCGCAGCCAGATCGGCTGGCCGGGCAGCTCCAGGCGCACTCGCAGCCATTCGCCATCGGCCTGGCGCAGCGGCGTGACCGGCAGCTGCCCCGGATCGTTGAACGGATTCAGCGCGCGCTGCGCGCCGGCGCTATCGATGGTCTGCCGGAAGTAGCCACTCTGGTACAGCAGGCCGACGCCGTACACCGGCAGCCCCAGATCACCGGCGGCCTTGAGCTGGTCGCCGGCCACGTTGCCCAGCCCGCCGGAATAGATGGGCAGCGACTCGCCGAGCATGAACTCCATACTGAAGTAGGCCACCGCGCCCAGCGCCGCTTGCGGATGGGCCTGCTGGAACCAGGCCGGCGCCTCGGCGGCCTGCCGGCGCGCCTCGACCAGCG
>NZ_JBOY01000188.1:0-848 GCF_000647775.1 Pseudomonas sp. RL
GAGCCCGCCATCCATGATGCGTCCCGACGCCAAGGTCCAGAAGGTCTACCTCTATCCCAAGCCCGTCGACTTCCGCAAATCCATCAACGGCCTGGCCGCCCTGGTCGCGCTGGATATAAAAGTGGAGGTGTTCAACCCGGTGTTGTTCGTGTTCCTCAACCGCACGCGCAATCAGGTGAAGATCCTCTACTGGGAGCGCAACGGCTTCTGCCTGTGGCTCAAGCGGCTGGAGGCCGAGCGTTTCAAGACCCAGCCCGATGCCGGGGACGCGGCCATCGAGCTGACGGTCGATGAACTGAACTGGCTGCTCGACGGCATTGACCTGTGGCGCAACCGCCCGCACCGCATCCTGACGCCGCGTTTCGTTGCCTGAGCCGGTATAATCCGGCGCCATGATTCCCGCGCCCGAAACCCTCCCCGACGACCCGGTTCTGCTCAAGCAGATGCTGCTGTTGGCGCAGGGAAAGGTGGCGCAACTTCAGGAGCAAGTGGCCCTGCTGCGCCACAAGCTGTTCTCGCCAAAATCCGAGCGCAGCCCCGAGGATGCCGACTCGCCGCAGCTGGCCATGTTCAACGAGGCCGAAGAGCTGATCGAACAGCCGGCGGCGGTCGATGAAAGCGAGGAGCAAGCCGAAGACGTCGTCGCCCCCGTCAAGCCGCGTGGCAAGCGCAAGCCGCTGCCGGCCAGCCTGCCGCGCGTGGAGATCGTCCACGAGCTGCCCGAACACGAGCGGACCTGTGCCTGCGGCGCCTGCAAGCAGGTCATCGGCGAGGAGACCAGCGAACAGCTGGAGATCATCCCGATGCAGGTGCGGGTGATCCGCCACATCCGCAAGACCTACGCCTGC
>NZ_JBOY01000189.1:0-5301 GCF_000647775.1 Pseudomonas sp. RL
ACCGAAGGCCTTTACGGCACCCCGACCTATGTGCCGCCGCTGCAGCCGGCGGACATGGCGCGGCTTCTGGCCCATGACTGGCCGGGCAACGTGCGCGAGCTGATCAACGCGGCGGAACGCCATGTGCTCGGCCTGGCCAGCCCGGGCCTGGCGCGGGTGCCGGTCAGTCAGTCGCTGGCCGCACAGATGGAGGCCTTCGAGGCGCAGTGCCTGCACCAGGCACTGCAACGCTGTCAGGGCAACATCGCCGAGGTGATGGCCCTGCTGCAGCTGCCGCGGCGCACCCTCAACGAAAAGATGCAGCGTCACGGCTTGCAGCGCAGCCGTTATCTGCCGGCCGGGGTCAGCGATTCGGAGCCGGAATAGGCGGATTCTTGCCGATGTCGGGTCGGCTATGGGCGGATTCCCGCTGGTTCTCTGGCGGCGGGGAACTGGCGATGGCTCGCCAGAGCGCGGCCCATGGGCTTGTCAGCCCTTGCGATGTCGCTGGCACAGGTCCTGCTAGGGTATTGGCAAGCCCCTCGACCGTCGGGTTGATCGGCTTCGCCCCTTGCGGGGTCTGCCCATAAAAAAAGGAGTTGCAATCCATGCGCATGAGCAAACGCTTCGGCCTGTTCGCGGCCGCTGTCGCCTTCACTGCCAGCACCGCGGCCGTCGCCGCACCCACCTTCATCAACGTACTCACCGGTGGCACCAGCGGTGTGTACTACCCGATCGGCGTGGCCCTGTCCCAGCTGTACGGCAACGGCATCGACGGCGCCCGCACCTCGGTGCAGGCCACCAAGGCCTCGGTGGAAAACCTCAACCTGCTGCAGGCCGGTCGCGGCGAGCTGGCCTTCTCGCTGGGCGACTCGGTGGACGACGCCTGGAAGGGCAATGCCGACGCCGGTTTCAAGGCGCCGCTGAACAAGCTGCGCGCCATCGCCTCCATCTACCCGAACTACATCCAGGTGGTGGCCAGCAAGGAATCCGGCATCAAGACCCTGGCTGACCTGAAGGGCAAGCGTGTCTCCGTCGGGGCGCCCAAGTCGGGCACCGAGCTGAACGCCCGCGCCATCTTCAAGGCCGCCGGCCTGAGCTACGAAGACCTGGGCCGCGTGGAATTCCTGCCTTACGCCGAGTCGGTCGAGCTGATCAAGAACCGTCAGCTGGACGCCACCCTGCAGTCCTCCGGCCTGGGCATGGCGGCCATCCGTGACCTGGCGGCGATGATGCCGACCACCTTCGTGGAAATCCCCAAGGACGTGGTCGAGAAGATTGGCAGCCCGGTCTACCAGGCGCGCCCGATCCCGGCCGGCACCTATGACGGCCAGGACAAGGACGTGATGACCGCCTCGATCACCAACATGCTGGTGACCCACGAGAACGTCTCCGAGGAAGTCGCCTACCAGATGACCAAGCTGGCCTTCGAGAACCTGGAGCGCCTGGGCAACGCCCACTCCGCGGCCAAGGGCATCACCCTGGAAAACGCGGTCAAGGGTCTGCCGATTCCGCTGCACCCGGGTGCCGAGCGCTACTACCGTGAAGTCGGTGTGCTGAAGTAAGCGAGCCCCCGGCGCGCGTTGCGCCCGCCATCCCAGTCCCCCGGCAGCCGCCGGGGGACTGGTCGTCCCATTAGATTCCACGCCGTCTCCGGGAGTTTTCCATGAGCGAGCAACAAGGGCTGAACGTCAGCCCCAGCCAGTGGCCGAAGACGTTGTTCTATGTCGCCCTGCTGTTTTCCGCCTACCAGATCATCACCGCCGCCTTCCACCCGGTGTCCACCCAGGTGCTGCGTTCCGGCCACGTGGCCTTCCTGCTGCTGCTGATCTTCCTGTCCTACCCGGCACGTGGCGCCAGCCGCCCCTGGCAACCGCTGGCCTGGCTGCTCGGCCTGGCGGGCATGGCCACGGCGTTCTACCAGTGGCATTTCGAGGCCGACCTGATTCAGCGTTCCGGTGACCTGACTCCTGCCGACATGGCCGTCGGCGTGTTGCTCATCGTGCTGGTGTTCGAGGCCGCGCGGCGTGTGATGGGTATCGCCCTGCCGCTGATCTGCACGCTGTTCCTGGCCTACGGTCTGTTCGGCCAGTACCTGCCGGGCGACCTGGCTCACCGTGGCTACGGCTTCGACCAGATCGTCAACCAGCTGTCCTTCGGCACCGAAGGCCTTTACGGCACCCCGACCTATGTGTCGGCCACCTACATTTTCCTGTTCATCCTGTTCGGCGCCTTCCTGGAGCAGGCCGGGATGATCAAGCTGTTCACCGACTTCGCCATGGGCATGTTCGGCCACAAGACCGGCGGCCCGGCCAAGGTCTCGGTGGCGTCCTCCGCGCTGATGGGCACCATCACCGGCTCCGGCGTGGCCAACGTGGTGACCACCGGCCAGTTCACCATCCCGCTGATGAAGCGTTTCGGCTACAAGCCGGAATTCGCCGGCGCCGTGGAGTCTACCTCCAGCATGGGCAGCCAGCTGATGCCGCCGGTGATGGGCGCGGTCGCCTTCATCATGGCCGAAACCATCAACGTGCCCTATGTCGAGGTGGCCAAGGCCGCGCTGCTGCCGGCGCTGCTGTACTTCGGCGCGGTGTTCTGGATGGTGCACCTGGAAGCCAAGCGCGCCGGTCTCAAGGGCCTGCCCAAGGATGAATGTCCGAGCGCGCTGGACGCGGTCAAGCAGCGCTGGTACCTGCTGATTCCGCTGGTGGTGCTGGTCTACCTGCTCTTTTCCGGTTTCACGCCGATGTTCTCCGGTACCGTCGGCCTGGCGCTGACCGCCATCGTCATCCTCGGCTCGGCCCTGATCCTGCGGGTCTCGTCCAACACGCTGCGCATCCTGTTCTGGATCGCCCTGGGCATCGCCTGCGCCGGCTTCTTCAAGCTCGGCATCGGCGTGGTGTTCGGGGTGATCGCCGCGCTGGTGGCGGCCTGCTGGTTCGTCAAGGGCGGCCGGGAAACCCTGCGCACCTGCGTTCACGCGCTGGCCGAAGGCGCGCGTCACGCGGTGCCGGTGGGTATCGCCTGCGCCCTGGTCGGGGTGATCATCGGCGTGGTGTCGCTGACCGGTATCGCCACCACCTTCGCCGGCTACATCCTGGCGATCGGACAGAACAACCTGTTCCTGTCGCTGGTGCTGACCATGATCACCTGCCTGGTGCTGGGCATGGGCATCCCGACCATTCCCAACTACATCATCACCAGCTCCATCGCCGCTCCGGCGCTGCTCGACCTGGGCGTGCCGCTGATCGTCTCGCACATGTTCGTGTTCTATTTCGGGCTGATGGCCGACCTGACCCCGCCGGTGGCGCTGGCCTGCTTCGCGGCCGCGCCGATTGCCCGGGCCAGCGGCTTCAAGATCAGCCTGTGGGCGGTGCGCATCGCTGCCGCCGGCTTCGTGGTGCCCTTCATGGCGGTCTATGACCCGGCGCTGATGATGCAGGGCGACAGCCTGGCAGCGATTATCTACATGTTCGTCAAGGGCGCCTTCGCCATTGGCCTGTGGAGCTTCGCCGTGGTGGGCTTCATCAGCCGGCCGCTGGCCTGGTGGGAACGGCTGATCGCGTTCGCCGCCGGCGTCTCGCTGGTGCTGGCGCTGCCGATCAGCGATCAGCTGGGCTTCGGCCTCGGCATCCTGCTGGTCGCCCAGCACCTGTGGCGCGCGCGCCGGGCGCAGCCGATCGCCGCATGATCGGTCTGTGCCTGGGACTGGCCGGGGTGGTGTGGGCAGAAGTGCCCACCACCGAGTTCACCCTGGCCTGGACCCACACCATCGAGAAGATCCGCTGGGAAGAGGATTACCGCGTCACGCCGCAGGGCTTGCGGCTCGACGCGGCGCGCATCCGCGGCACCGGCGCCGGCATGGAAGTGCCGGACGGTGCCGTGCTGCGTGACGGCAGCTGGCAGTACCATCCGCAGCTGCCGGTCTTGCCGCAGCTGCGCCTGGGGCGCACCCCCGAGGCCGGCGACTACCAGCTGTGCCAGGCCGGCGCCTGCCGGCCGCTGGCCGACTGGCTCGGCCCGCCGCGCCACGAGCGTCCCGCGGTCGAAGTCTGGCCCTGCGGACAGTAGGGCTCCCCGGCACCTGCCGGTGGCTGGACTAGGCTTTGCGGCATCCATCACGCAAGGATCGCCGCATGCCCCCTTCGCTTCGCCTGCCGTTGGCAGGTGCACTGTTGTGCTCATCGCTGACCGCGCAGGCCATGGAGCTGCTGCCGGGGCTGTGGGAGTTCACCCCGCGCAACCTGGAGGTCGACGGCCAGTCGTTGCCCGACCTGGACCGCCTGCTGGTGGGTTTGGAGCACCTCTCCGGCGGGCAGCGCGAGCAGCTGCTGGACCAGTTGGCCCGCCAGGGCGTGCAGCTGGCCGGGCGCGCGGTGCAGCTGTGCCTGGACGAGGCCCGGCTGCGCACCACCGACTTCGTGCTGCCCCAGGGATCTGGCTGCCGCCCGCAGCTGACCGAGCGCGGCGAGCGGCTGTGGCGCTTCGCCTTCGACTGCCGCGATGCCCAGGGTGAGGGTGAAACGCAGTTCCTCAGCGAGCGCGAGTTCGTCACCCGCCTCGACGGACGTTTTGCGCTGCACACCACCCGACCCGGCCATGGCCGCCTGGAATCCCATGCCCGCTGGCTCGGCGCGGATTGCGGGAGCCTGGCGCCACGGGACGGCTGACGTCCGCCGCGCGAAGGCGCACCATAGCGCCATGCTCGAACAGATCCCCACCCATGTGATTGCCGGCCCGCTGGGCGCCGGCAAGACCAGCCTGCTGCGCCAGTTGCTCGCCCAGAAGCCGGCCGAGGAACGCTGGGCGCTACTGATCAACGAATTCGGCGCCATCGGCCTGGATGCCGCCTTGCTGGAAACCGGCGAAGACGGCATCGCCCTGGCCGAGGTGGCCGGCGGCTGTGTGTGCTGCGTCAGCGGCGCGCCGTTCCAGGTCGGTCTGGCGCGCTTGCTGCGCCGCAGTCGGCCGCAGCGGCTGTTCATCGAACCGTCCGGCCTCGGCCATCCGGCCGAGCTGCTGCGCCAGCTGGCGGCGGTGCCCTGGCGAGGCGTGCTGCACCTGCAGCCGCTGGTGCTGGTGCTGGATGCCGCCGCACTGTCCACCGGCGCGGCGCTGCCGGACAGCCAGGCGGCGGTGCTCGAGCAGGCCGGGTTGCTGGTCCTGAACAAGGCGCAAGCCCTCTCGGCCGCCCAGCGTGAGGCGCTGGCGGCGCGCTGGCCGGCCACGCCGCTGCGCTGGACCGAGCAGGGGCAGATCGCCCTGGCCGAGTTGCCGACCACGCCGCTGCCGGAAACGCCGGCTGCCGCCTGGCCGGCTGCC
>NZ_JBOY01000190.1:0-7304 GCF_000647775.1 Pseudomonas sp. RL
TCGTCGCGCGCGCCTTGGCAAGGCGCGCAGGGCATCGCCCAGCGCGCGCAGCTCGGCGAAACGCGCCTGGCATCGGGCGCAGCCGTGCAAATGCGCCTCGGCCAGCGGGCGCAGATGCGTCTCCAGCTCGCCGTCCAGCAGCGCGGACAGCGTGTCCGGATCGAGATGTTCAGTCATGCAGGGATTCCCCCGGTTCCTGTCGATAGTGTTCCAGCAACCCTTCGCGGGCTCTGGCCAGACGCGACTTCACCGTGCCCGGCGGGATACCCAGGGCACTCGACAACTCGGCATATGACAAGCCCTCCACTTCCCGCAGCAGGAGGATCTCGCGCTGTTCGGCCGGCAGACGCTGCAGCAGCTGCTCCAGCTGGCGCAGCCGGCGTTCGACCTGCAACTGGCGCAGCGGCGACGGCACCGGGTCCGCCGGCTGATCACCCTGTTCCAGTGCTTCCGAGGGTTGGCGCACCTGGCGGCGCCACTCATCACGGGTGGTATTACGTGCGATCTGCAACAGCCAGGTGCGAAAGCGCGCCTCCGGGCGCCAGCGGGCGATCGCCTGCCAGGCCTTGAGGAAGGTTTCCTGGACGATATCCGCTGCGTCGACGCTGCTCCCGGGCAGGCGGCGCACGAAGCGCAGCACCCCGGCCTGGTGACGCCGCACCAGCAGGCCGAACGCCTGGCGATTGCCCGCCTGCGCCTGCTCGATCAGTTCCTCATCCGTGCGTTGCATGTCGCGCCCGTCTCACCCGTCTGGAAGGATGCTCCGGGCCTGTAACGAATACGGCGGTAAAAGGTTCCCGGAAGCGCCAGCAGGGTCACTCAACGCCGCGCACGGAACACTGGATCGCGATCAAGAAAACGCGCCATTCAGCTTCGGTTAAGCCAGCGGGGCTGCGACCAATCCGTTCAGCCCTGCGCCTGGGCCAGGAAGCGCTCGAACCAGTCGCCGGCCAGGCGCGCCACCTCCTCCAGCGCGCCGGGCTCCTCGAACAGATGGGTTGCGCCGGTGACCACCGTGATCTGCTGGACGCCATGCAGGTGACGGGCGACCTCGCGATTGAGCGCCAGCACCTCCTGATCCCTCTCGCCCACGATCTGCAGGGTCGGCGCCGCCACGCCATCCAGCGATTCGCGGGCCAGGTCGGTCCGTCCGCCCCGCGACACCACGGCACGCACTACGTGCGGCCGCTGTGCGGCGGCGATCAGCGCGGCGGCTGCGCCGGTGCTGGCGCCAAACAGGCCGAGCGGCAGCATGGCCAGTTCCGGGTCCCGCTCCAGCCAGTCGATCACCCCGACGATGCGCCGCGCCAGCAGCGGGATGTCGAAGCGCAGGCGGCGCGTCAGCGCATCGATGCGCTGTTCGTCCTCGGTGAGCAGATCGAACAGCAGCGTGGCCAGCCCGCGCGCGGCAAAGGCCCGCGCCACCTGCTGATTGCGCGGACTGCGCCGCCCGCTGCCGCTGCCATGCACGAACACCACCAGCCCGCGCGCCTCGGGCGGACGCAGCAGATCGGCCGCCAGGCCGGCATCGTCGAGGGTCAGGAACAGCGACATCGGTTCCAGGTTCTGCATGGGCCCTCTCCTCGCTACATCAGGTGGTTTCCGGACGAATCGCCAGCACGCTGCCGGGCATCTGGTAGAGCAGGTGCTCGGTGGTGTTGCCGACATAACGCTGCAGCCCCCGGCGCTGGATGCGCCCCATTACCAGCACGTCGATGCCGGCCTCGCGGGTGAACTCGACGAGCGTCAGGGTCGGCGGACCAAGCAGAAAATGGCGGCGATCCTGCGGCACGCCGCATTCATCGGCGAAGTGCAGGAAATCGCTGCGCTCGCTGGCCTGCAGATCGCCGGCCAGGTCCGCCCAGGACGCGCTGAAGCCGCTGAAGTCACCGAGAAATACCGCCATCGGATCGAAGGCGTGCACCAGGTGCAGTTCGGCATCGCACTGCAGCGCCAGGGTGTTGGCCGCCTCGACGATGCGCCGGTTCAATGGGCTGTCCGGGGTCTTGTCGCTGGCGGTGTCCACCGCCGCTGCGATCCGCTTTGGATGCGCATGACCGCCCTCGCCCACCAGGTGCAGCGGCGCGGCACAGTCGCGCAGCAATTGCCAATCCAGCGGCGTGGTGAAGGTGCGCCGCAGCTCGCTGACCTGCTCGACGTCCTTGAGCACCACGTCCGGCTGCATTTCCTCCACATAGCGGAGGATCTCGGCGTGCGGATCGGCCGCCCAGATCACCTGCGAGGTGACATTCAGCCCCTGATGGCGCAGTGGGCCGCACTGGGCGTCGAGCTGCTGCCGGGCCTCCAGCAGAAAGCCGTCCCGCGCCTTGTCGCGCACCTCATGTTCCAGCAGCGGCCAGGACCAGGGCGGCTCGATGCAGGCCAGCACATGCAGGGCCGCGTCGCTTTCCCTGGCCAGCACGGCCGCCCGTTGCAGAGCGGCGGAATGCCGCTGACGCAGATCGACGACGGTCAGCAACCGCTGATAGTGGCCCATGGCATTTCCTCCCTTTTGTCGCCCGGCGGCACTGTGAGCATAGGTGCGAATGCCGGTGCATCCCGCGCCACCGGTCAAGCGGCGTCTCAGCAATAGCCGGGCGCCGCCGGCAGCGCATCGGCGCCGCTCGCCCGCAGCAGGCGCAGGTAATGGTCATAGCGGTAGGTGGGACCGTCACGACAGACGTAACTCGCACCCAGATAGCAATGTCCGCACAGGCCATCGGCGCAGTGCATGCGCCGCTCCAGGGAAAGCCAGATGCGCTCGGCGGCCAGGCCGCGCCGCAGGCACTCGCGCGCGCTGACCGACATCAGCGGTTCCGGGCCGCAACACAGCAGCGCGTCCACGCCGCCTGCGGCGAACACGCGATCAAGCTGGTCCAGGGGCGTACCGGGTCGCTGGCCGGGGGGGGTTGATCGAAGCTCTCGAACAGCGGCAGCAGCTTGCGCCAGCGCGCCCGTTCCCGGCCCAGCACCTGGGCGGCGGCATGGCGAGCGCCGTACAACAGCGTCAAACGCCAGGGCGCGTCCGGCGCGCAGGCGTCCTCGATCATGCTGGCCAGGGGTGCCAGGCCGCATCCCCCCGCCACCGCCAGCACCCGGCTACCCGCCGGCAGGTCATGCGGCCAGCCGTGGCCGAACGGGCCGCGATAGCCCAGCAGCGCACCCGGCGCGCAGGCGAACAGCGCATCGGTTACCCGCCCCATCCGGCGCACCAGCGCGCTGAAGCTGCCGCCCGGATCCGGGGGCCGTACATAGGTGAACGGCGCCTCACCGACGCCGGGCACGCAGAGCATGAAGAACTGCCCGGGGCGCACGGCGCCATCGCCGGCGTGTGGAGCGTCCAGGCGAAAGGTGAAGTGGCGGGCGTCCTCGCCATCCGCGTAGTGCTGCTCAAGCCACAACCGGCGCGGCGTCGCGTCGATCATGGCTTCGCCACCCGGCCCATGACGCCGTGCACGCCGATGCCACCCGGACAGACCCGGTCGCAGCGCCCGCAGCCCACACAGCCATAGGCGTCGAACTGCTCGCGAAACGCCTCGCCGAACTTGTGATACCAGAAGCGCCGCACCCGCTGCCCGGCGCTGGCGGTGGGGTTGTGCCCGCTGGCCTCGCGCTGGAACGCCTCGTACAGGCAGGAATCCCAGACCCGCTCGCGCGCGACGCCGCCCTCCTCGTCCGCCACGTCCAGCGGGGCGAAGCAGGAACAGGTCGGGCAGACCGTAGTGCAGCCGGAGCAACCGAGGCAGCGCAGGCCCACCGCCTCCCAGGCCTCCTCGGTGATGCGCCCGGCATGCAGCGCCTGGATGCCCCGCGCCACTTCGGCCTGCGGTCCCTGCTCGGCCGCCACCCGCCGGGCATTTTCCTGGCGCTCCGCCTCGCCGTCGTCCGGCGCTACCGGCACAGCGAAGCCACGCAGCGCCTCGGCGCCAGCGGCGGATGCGACCAGCAGCCGCCAGCCTTGCGACAGCGGTAGCAGGATCAGATCGGCGTCGCCGTCATGCACCCGGGGTCCGCTGCCGACCAGGCTGCAGAAACCGTCCGCGCAGCTGTGCCGGCACTCCAGCGCAACCAGCAGACTGGCCCGGCGGCGGGCCTGGTAATGGGGATCGGCGGCGAAGAACTGGTCCTGGTAGGCGACCGCCCGTAGATCGCAGGCATGCAGGCCGAACAGCACCTGCGGCTCGACCTCGGGCATCAGGCCGAGGAACTGCCCGCCGTCGAAGCGAAACAACTGCTCGCGCTCGGCGAAGAAGAAGCCCTTGGCGGAGAACGGCGGCAGCACGGACGGTGGATCGAACGGGGCGGCATCGTCCGCCGCCAGCGCCTGCCAGTGCCAACCGCCCTGCCCGTCGGCACGCACCTCATGCACGGTGCGCTGGCGCGCCAGCCAGGCGCGCAGCCGCTCCGGACGGTCGAGTTCAACGGCGTCCATGGCGTTCCGTCGTTCGTGGAGTCACACCCGGCGCCAGCGGTTCCACCGCCACGGCGCAGGCCTTGAGCTCCGGCATGCGGCTGATCGGGTCCTGGGCCGGATTGGTCAGCTGGTTGCACGGCGCCTCGCGAAAGTGATACGGCATGGCCAGGGTGCCCGGCGGCACGTCGTCGGTCAGGTGTACCCGAGTCTCCAGCCGGCCGCGCCGCGAGCGCACGCGCACCGCCTGGCGCTCGCCCAGGCCCAGCGCCACGCCATCGGCCGGGTGCATGAACAGCAGCGCCAGCGGCGTTTCCCGTTCCAGCAGTGGCGACTGCCGGGTCATCGCGCCGCCACCGTAGTGGAAGTGCAGGCGGTGCGTGGTGAAGGCGAAGGGATACTCGGCATCCGGCACCTCGTCGAGCGGCACCTGGCTGACCGGCAGCAGCCGCCCGCGCCCCCGCGGGAAGCCCCGTTCATGCAGGCGCGGCGAACCCTGCGGATGCGCGGCGTCGCACGGCCACTGCAGGCCATGCGCGACAGCCAGCGCCGGATAATCCATGGCGGAGAAAAGCGGGGTGAGCGCCGTCATCTCGGCGAAGACCGCCTCGGCGTCCGGCCAGTCCATGCCGGAATAGCCCATGCACGCCGCCAGCGCGGACAGGATCTGCCAGTCGGCGCGCGCCGTGCCGGGCGGCGCCACAGCTTGGCGAATGCGCTGCACGCGGCGCTCGCAGTTGGTGAAGGTGCCATCCTTCTCGGTGAAGGCGGCAGCCGGCAGCACCACGTCAGCGAGCCGAGCGGTCTCGCTCAGGCGCAGTTCCACCACCACCAGGAAATCCAGGGCCCGCAGCGCGCGCAACAGCTGGTTCTGGTCCGGGTCGGTCACCACCAGCTCCTCGCCCATCACCATCAGCGCGCGCAGCTGGCCGCGCCGCGCCGCCTCGCTCATGGCCAGCGAGGTCAACCCCGGCAAGGCGGGTGCCGGACGGCCCCAGGCGACGGAGAAGCGCGCCTGCACGGCAGGGTCGGCAGCCGGCTGGTAGCCGGGATAGACATCCGGCAGGCAGCCCATGTCACAGGCGCCCTGCACGTTGTTCTGCCCGCGCAGCGGGTTGATGCCGGTACCCGGCCGACCGATCTGGCCGCAGGCCAGCACCAGGTTGGAGACCGCGATGACGTTGTTGGTACCGCTCTGGAACTGGGTAATGCCCATGCCGTAGGCGGTGAAGGCGGCGCGGGCGTGGCTGAACGCGTAGGCCACCCGCTCCAGCTCGGCCAGCGTCAGGCCGGTCTGCGCACAGCACTGCGCCAGATCGAAGTTGGCCAGGTGATTGCGCAGCGCGGCCTCGCCTTCGCAGCGCGCGGCGAGGAAGGCGCGATCCTCCCAACCCTTGGCGAGGATGATATGCAGCAGGCCGTTGAGCAGCGCGATATTGCTGCCCAGGCGAAGCTGCAGGTGGATATCCGCCAGGCGTGCCAGGCGAGTGCGGCGCGGATCGACGACGATCAGCGTGGCGCCGCGCGCCTGGGCGCGCAGCATGCGCGCGCCGATCATGGCGTGGTTCTCGGTGACGTCGGCGCCGATCACCAGCAGCAGGTCGGCCTGGTCGATGTCGGCGATGCCGCCACTCATCGCCCCGGAGCCCAGGGTGCGTCCCAGGCCGGCCACCGACGGGCTGTGGCAGATGCGCGCGCAATGGTCGATGTTGTGGGTGCCCAGCACCGCGCGGGCAAATTTCTGCGCCGCGTAATTGTCCTCATTGCTGGCATGGGCGCAGCTGATCACCCCGACGCCGGCCGGCCCCAGTTCGTCCAGCGCCAGCTGGAAGCCTTCGGCGGTTCGCGCCAGCGCCTCCTCCCAACTGGCTGGGCGCAGGCGGCCGTTTTCCCGAACCAGTGGCTCGCGCAGGCGCCCGGCGGGCTCGACGGCGAAGCTGCACGCCCAGCCCTTGGCGCACAGCTGACCTTCGCTGACCGGATGTCCGGGTTGCGGCTCGACGCCAATGACCCGGCCCTCCTCCACGCGCAGCCCCAGACCGCAGCCGACGCCACAGAAGGTGCAGATGCTCGGCACCACGTGCATGTTCAGCCGCCCGGAGCGATGGCCAGGATGCTGCAAGGCACCTGGTAAAGCGCGTGCTCGGTGGTGCTGCCGACCAGCCTGTCCAGGCCCTTGCGCTGCACGCGCCCCATCACCAGCACGTCCACCTGCTGTTCGCGGGCGAACTCGGCGAGGGTCATGGTCGGCGGGCCGAGCAGGAAATGCCGGCGATCCTCGGGAACCCCCTGTGCCTGGGCGAACGCCTGGAAGTCCTGCTGGGCGATGTCGCGCAGCTCGTTCCAGGACTCGCTGGGCGCGCCGGCGTCGGCCATGTAGTAGCGCAGCGGGTCATAGGTGTGCAGCAGGTGCAGCTCGGCGCCGCTTTGCATCGCCAGGGCGTTGGCCGCCTCGATGATGCGCTCGTTCAGCCCGGTTTCCCTGGCCTGTTCCCGCGAGGTGTCGACCGCCGCGATCACCTTGCGCGGCTGGGCATGACCACCGGCGGCAACCAGATGCAGGGGTGCGCTGCACTCGCGCAGCAGGTGCCAGTCCAGCGGAGTGATGAAGGTGCGTTTCAGCTCGCCTTCGTGCTGCACGTCCTTGATCAGCAGGTCCGGCTGCAGCTCGGCCACGTGCTGGAGGATTTCCGCCCGCAGGTCGGACACACAGAGTACCTCGCGGGTGATCGTCAGCCCCTGTCGGCGCAGCGGCTCGATCTGTTCCTCCAGGCGCGTGCGACACTCCGCGGCGTAGCCGTCGCGGGTCCTGGCCTGCACCTCGGCGGGCAGCAGGGCCACCAGCGCGGGTGTCGCCACCAGCGCGGCCACATGTAGCGTGGCGCCACCCGCG
>NZ_JBOY01000191.1:0-3173 GCF_000647775.1 Pseudomonas sp. RL
AAGCGGGGCGAGAACCTGGCCGTCGCGGTGGTGGACATCGGCGCCACCATGACCCTCTTGAAGATCTCGAAGTAGGCATTCGGCGTGGTGGCCGACGCGGCGCGGCCGGTGACCGGGTCGATGCGCAGGCTCAGCAGACCGCCGGGTTCGGGCAGGGTGCGCGACGGCTTGCCGCTGAGAGCCGGACCCATGTAGCTCATCCAGATCGGCAGCGCCACGGTGCCGCCGTACTCCCAGCGGCCGAGGCTCTCCGGCTGGTCGAAACCGGCCCAGACGGTGGTCACGTAGTCGCCGTTGTAGCCGGTGAACCAGGCGTCCTTGGAGTCGTTGGTGGTGCCGGTCTTGCCGGCCAGGTCGTCGCGCTCCAGCGCCAGGGCGCGGCGGCCGGTGCCCTTGGTGACCACGTCCTTGAGCATGCTGTCGAGGATGAAGACGGTTCGCGAGTCGACAATCTGTTCGGCGATGCGCGGCTGCTGCGTGTCGTCTGCTGGCGCCGCATCGCTGACCGTGCGCAGGTTTTCGGTCCCGGCCTGATCGGCAACAACTTCGCCCGGTTTCGGGGCGCGGGCCGGATTGGCCTGGTAGATGATCTCGGCGTCGCGATTCTCGACGCGCTGGATCAGGTAGGGCGTGACCTTGTAGCCGCCGTTGGCGAACACGCTCCAGCCCGCGGTGATCTCCAGCGGCGTCAGCGCGGCGGTACCCAGCGCCAGCGACAGGTCGCGGGGCAGGTTTTCGCGCGGGAAGCCGAAGCGGTCCATGTAGTTCAGGGCGTACTGGATGCCGATGTTCTGCAGCAGCCGGATCGACACCAGGTTGCGCGAGCGGTAGAGCGCCTCACGCAGGCGGATCGGACCGAGGAAGGTGTTGTTGTCGTTCTTCGGCCGCCAGGCCTCGTCCATGCTGGAGTCGTGGTAGACGATCGGCGCGTCGTTGACCAGCGTGGCCGGCGTGTAGCCGCGATCCAGCGCGGCGCTGTACAGGAACGGCTTGAAGCTGGAGCCGGGCTGGCGCCGGGCCTGTACCACGCGGTTGTAGTTGCTCTGCTCGAAGGAGAAGCCGCCCACCAGGGCGAGGATGGCGCCATCCTGCGGATTCAGTGAAACCAGCGCGCTTTGCGCGGTCGGCAGCTGGCTGAAGGCCAGGCTTTCATCCGGTTTGCGCTGCACGCGGATCAGGTCGCCGGGCTGCACCACGTCGCCCGGCTTCTTCGGCCAGTCGCCGACGTTGTCGGTGTCCAGGTAGGGGCGGGCCCATTTCATGGTTTCCCAGCTCACCGGCTCCTCGCCCTGGCTGGTCAGTACCAGGATTCCGTCGTCAGTCAGCTCGGTGACGATGGCGGGCAGCAGGCCGCCAATGCTGCGCTGCTCGGCCAGGCGTTGTTCCCAGGCTTCACGGGTCTGGCCGCGGTAGCGGGTTTCCGGCCCGCGATAGCCGTGGCGCTGGTCGTAGCTCTGTAGGCCCAGGTGTACGGCGCTGTTGGCGAAGCTCTGCAGGTCGCTGGGCACCGTGGTGTAGACCCGGAAGCCCTCGGTATACGCCTCGCTGCCATACAGGCCGACCATTTCCGCGCGGACCATCTCGGCCACGTAGGGCGCGTTCAGTTCCGGGGTCGGGATGTGCAGGCGCACCTCGACCGGCTCGGCCAGGGCGTCCAGGTAACGCTGCTGGTCGATCTTGCCCAGGCGGTACATGCGGCCGAGGATCCAGTCGCGACGCTCCTTGCTGCGCTCGGGATTGACCACCGGGTTGTAGCGCGAAGGCGCCTTGGGCAGGCCGGCGATCATCGCCAGCTGGGCCAGGTTCAGTTCCTGGATGGATTTGCCGTAGTAGATCTGCGCGGCGGCTTCGATGCCGTAGGCGCGGTTGCCCAGATAGATCTTGTTCACATACAGCTCGAAGATCTCGTCCTTGCTCAGGTCGCGCTCGATCTGCAGGGCCAGGAGGATTTCGGTGATCTTGCGCGAGAAGCTCTTCTCACTGGTGAGGAAGTAGTTCTTCGCCACCTGCATGGTGATGGTGCTGCCGCCCGACTGGATCTGGCCCGATTTCAATAATTGCGTGGCAGCGCGCATCAGGCCGCTGATGTCAACGCCATAATGATTCGCAAAATTGTCGTCCTCCGCAGCCAGCAAGGCGTCGATGAAATCGCGGGGGATGGCTTCGAATTCGATAGGCGTTCGCCGCATTTCGCCGTACTCGGCGATGAGCTTGCCGTCGCTGCTGTAGATGCGCAGGGGAATCTGCAGCTGGATGCTGCGCAGCGCTTCGACGGAGGGGAGTGTGGGATTGATGTAGAGGAAGGCGCCGCTGAGGCTCAGCGCCAGACCGCATACGACGGCGAAGCCGGACCACACGACGAATTTCAGCAGGCGAATCAAGGTGGCGGATTTCCAGGGTAAAGGGTGGGCGTCAGGCCGACGGGCCGGGAAAAGCGGGTCGCATTATAAGCGCTTTCCCTTCCTGCGAGCCATTTGGCCGCCTGTCAAGAGGGCTGCTGGATGTCGAGCGGCATCACAGTGTTCGTAAGTCGCGGATGCACATAGGGAAAAACGGGCGTGCCAGGACTCTTCAGTAAAAAGGCCAACGCGGTGCTCGGCGTCGATATCAGTTCGACTTCGGTCAAGCTGCTCGAATTGAGTCGTTCGGGGAACCGCTACAAGGTCGAGGCCTATGCGGTCGAGCCGCTGCCGGCCAACGCGGTGGTGGAGAAGAACATCGTCGAGGTGGAGGGTGTCGGTCTGGCGCTCGCCCGCGTGCTCGGCAAGTCGCGGGCCAGTGCGCGCCAGGCGGCGGTCGCGGTCGCTGGCTCCGCCGTCATTACCAAGCTGGTGGAAATGGATGCCGGCCTGAGCGATGAGGAGCTGGAGACCCAGCTCAAGCTGGAGGCGGACCAGTACATCCCCTATCCGCTGGAAGAGGTTGCCATCGACTTCGAAGTGCAGGGTCCGGCGCCGCGCAATCCGGAGCGGGTCGAGGTTCTGCTGGCGGCCTGCCGCAAGGAGAACGTCGAGGCGCGCGAGGCGGCACTGTCGCTGGCCGGCCTGTCCACCCGGGTGGTGGATGTCGAGGCCTATGCCCTGGAGCGGACCTACGACCTGCTGGCGCCGCAGCTCGGCAAGCGGGGCGAGAACCTGGCCGTCGCGGTGGTGGACATCGGCGCCACCATGACC
>NZ_JBOY01000192.1:0-612 GCF_000647775.1 Pseudomonas sp. RL
CGGCTGCTGAGCGCGGGATCACGCCAATCGACTTCATCTCCCGTCACTCCACGTTGCCGGCTGGCATCCGCCTTGATGATGCTGGCGTCCACAGCGAAGCCTTCGCCTTTGACCAGGCCAGCCGCCATGCAGCGGCGCAGCACCTCATTGAACAACCAACGGAACAGACCGCTGTCACGGAAACGACCGTGGCGATTCTTCGAGAAGGTTGAGTGATTGGGTACTTCGTCTTCCAGACCCAGCCGGCAGAACCAACGATAGGCCAGATTTAAATGCACCTCTTCGCACAGCCGTCGCTCGGAACGGATGCCGTAGCAGTAGCCAACGACCAGCATCCGCACCATCAACTCCGGGTCGATCGAGGGGCGTCCGATGGGGCTATAGAAATCCGCAAGGTAGCTGCGCAGGTCACTCAGATCCAGGCTCTGGTCGATACTGCGCAGGAGGTGTTGGGCTGGGACGTGGTCTTCCAGATTGAACGAGTAGAACAGACGCTGCTGTCCACCCGGTAGCTGTCCCATCATGCTGTTCGCCCCCGCGCTCACCGACAGAGTGATTCTGCCGTCGGCACGGGGAGGTCGCTACTTTTTCAACAGAATCGGCCAGAAGCAG
>NZ_JBOY01000193.1:0-4280 GCF_000647775.1 Pseudomonas sp. RL
AAGCGGCGCGCCTCGACCCTCTGGCATCCTGCCGGAAGGTCGAGGCGCGCCGGCGGGGCTCAGACCGCCAGCTCGCCACCGTCGGTGCGCTGGATCACCACAGTGGCGGCCCGCGGGCGCACCTGGGTGCCGGCCGGTGCGGCTATCGTGGCGTCGTCGGCGTAGGGCCAGTTCCCCGGGTGCTGGATGTTGACGAACATCGTGCGGTTATCCGGGGTGAAGGCCAGACCGGTGACTTCGCAGCCATTGGGACCGACGAAGAAACGCCGCAGTTCCCCCTGGTTCTGCACGTTCACCGGCACCTCGCGACCCTGCGGGTCGGTCAGGTTGGCGGGGATCACCGCCAGCATCTGGTCGTTGGTGTAGTCGGTGAGGGTCTTCTCACCGTTGTCGGTCTGGATCCACAGCACGCCGCGACTGTCGAAGGCCATGCCGTCCGGGCTGGCGAACTGGTTCAGGTCGGTAAGGCCGGAGCGGTTGAGCGACGGAGCGGCGCCGGCGTTTGCGCCGAACACGAAGATGCCCCAGGTGAAGCTGCGCTGATCGGCGCTGTCGTGCCAGCGGATGATGTGGCCGTGGCGGTTCCGGGTGCGGGGGTTGGCGGCATTGGCCTCGGTACGGCTGCTGTTGTTGGTCAGCGTCAGGTACACATCGCCGTTGAGCGGGTTCACCGCCGTCCATTCCGGGCGATCCATGGGCGTGGCGCCCAGAGCGTCGGCGGCGCCACGGGTGTTGAGCAGGATGCCGGCCAGGTCGTCGAACAGGGCGCTGAGCGGGATGCCTTCGGGCGTCAGGCTGTCCGGGGTCAGCGACAGCCAGACACCGCTGCCGTCGTCATTGAAGCGCGCCACGTAGAGGGTGCCGCGATCCATGTACTTGGCGCCGGTGGCCAGACGGTCGAGGGGGTTCGCATCGGCCGGGTCCCACGGGGCGGCGGAAACGAACTTGTAGAGGTATTCGTTCTGCGCGTCGTCGCCGCTGTAGAACACCACCGGCTTGCCGGCCTCGGTCAGGCCCGGCCAGCAGCCTTCGTGACGGAAGCGGCCCAGGGCGGTGCGTTTCACCGCGCGAGTGGTCGGATCGTGCGGGTCGATCTCGACGATGTAGCCGTAGGTGCTGGCCTCGTTGCGGTAGTCGTCCCGCGCGCTGGCGCCGCGCGGGGTGATGTCGAAGCGGGCGAATTCCTCGTCCACCTCGCTGGCGTCGCCCGCGGCGGTTTCCCAGGCGTAACTGGTCCTGGCGGTGGAAATGCCGATGCGGCGCTGATCCTCCGGCAAGCTGGCGTCACGGTTGATGAACACGTTTGGCCAGTTTTCCTCGCAGGCCAGGTAGGTGCCCCACGGGGTGAAGCCGTTGCCGCAGTTGTTGTTGGTGCCGCGCGTTACGGTGCCATCGGGCGAGAAGCGCGTCTGCACATGGGTGCTGCCGCGCAGCGGGCCGGACAGCTCCATCACGCTGGCGGTGGTGAAGCGGCGGTTGAGCGGGTCGTTGTCCATCACCTGCCAGCGGCCGCCGACCTTGCGGATGCGCAGCACGCCGACGCCGTGGGCGTTGATCTCCTTGCGCACTTCCTCGGCGGGCCGCCGGCCCTGGGCATCGCGCGTCGGACCATTGGGGTGCAGGGCCTTCTGGTCGATGTACTCGTAGTTCACCACCAGCAGACCGTCTTCAGCGCTGCCGTTGAGGGGGAAGAAGTGCATGCCGTCGTGGTGCATGCCCACGGCGTTGGCCTGGTCGTCGGCGCTGTTGCCGCCATCGGCCTGCCAGGCACGCGCGGCGCTGTTCAGCGGCGTGCCCCAGGGCGCCAGCACGTAGGCGCTGTAACCGGGCGGCACCACGCAGGCATCGGTGCGCGAGCCGGGAATGGAATCGAAGCCGAGCCGCACGGGGTCGGGCTGGGTGAGTTGCGGCTGCGGCGGACGCGGGCGGCCGTCCTTGTCGAGACAACCGCTCAGGCCGACGCCGGCCATCATGGCAATCGCAGCGCCCAGGCTGCCACGCAGCACGCTACGGCGGCTGAGGTAGCGATCCACGACCCGGTCCATGGGCTCGTTGTGGCTGTGATTGCGCTGCAGGTTATCGCCGGTTTCTCGACTCATGGGGAGATCCTTCCAGGTTGGAGCCCAGACTGTAGGACGCCCGTGTGACGGCTGCGTGTCAGCGCGATGAACCCTCTCGAGGCCTGCTGCGCTCATGCGGCCTGCTGCATATTCGCCAGGGCGCATGTTAAGGTGGCGCCCGCCCCGTGTTCCGTAGGAAAACCCTTGTATGTCCAGTCCCTGTGAAGTGGCGGCCAAGCAGGCCGCCGGCGCCCCGCTCGGTGTGTTCGAGCGCTATCTGACCCTCTGGGTGGCCCTGTGCATCGTCGCCGGCACCCTGCTCGGCCTGTACGCACCCTCCGCCGCCCAGGCCATCGGCGCGCTGGAGGTGGCCAAGGTCAACCTGCCGGTGGGCGTGCTGATCTGGGTGATGATTATCCCGATGCTGATGAAGATCGACTTCGGCGCGCTGCACGAGGTGCGCCAGCAGAAGGCCGGCATGGGTGTCACCCTGTTCGTCAACTGGGCGGTCAAGCCGTTCTCCATGGCGCTGATCGGCTGGCTGTTCATCAAGGTGCTGTTCGCCGACTGGCTGCCGGCCGGCGAGCTGGACAGCTACATGGCCGGGCTGATCCTGCTCGGCGCCGCGCCCTGCACGGCGATGGTGTTCGTGTGGAGCAACCTGTGCAACGGCAACGCCAACTTCACCCTGACCCAGGTGGCGCTCAACGACCTGGTGATGGTGTTCGCCTTCGCCCCCATCGTCGCCCTGCTGCTCGGCGTGTCGTCGATTCCGGTGCCGTGGGACACCCTGCTGCTGTCGGTGGTGATGTACATCGTCATCCCGCTGGCGATTGCCCAGTTCCTGCGCGCCCGGCTGATGACGCGTGGCGAGGCGGCCTTCCAGGCGGCGCTGGCGAAGATCTCGCCGTTCTCCATCGTCGCCCTGCTCGCCACCCTGGTGCTGCTGTTCTCCTTCCAGGGTGAAGCCATCGTCGCCCAGCCGCTGGTCATCGGCCTGCTGGCGGTGCCGATCCTGCTGCAGACGCTGTTCATCGCCGCCCTCGGCTACGCCCTGAACCGCGCCCTCAAGGTCCGGCACGAGGTCGCCGGCCCCTCGACCATGATCGGCGCCTCCAATTTCTTCGAGCTGGCGGTGGCGGTGGCCATCGTGCTCTACGGCTTCAACTCCGGCGCCGCGCTGGCCACCGT
Organism: Pseudomonas sp. RL; assembly: GCF_000647775.1. Lineage (NCBI taxonomy): Bacteria > Pseudomonadati > Pseudomonadota > Gammaproteobacteria > Pseudomonadales > Pseudomonadaceae > Pseudomonas > Pseudomonas sp. RL. The sequence continues at coordinate 3,252 of NZ_JBOY01000193.1, forward strand.
GGTCGGCGTGCTGATCGAGGTGCCGGTGATGCTCTGGCTGGTCCGGTTGATCAACAACAGCCGCAGCTGGTATGAACGCGCGCTGCCGCGCCCCTGACGAAAAACGCCCCGGACGCACATGCGAGACACGCCCATGAGCGATTGCTGCAAGACTTGTGGTTGCACCGCGGAGGAAACGCTCAGCCCGCCGCCGGCCGAGGCGCGAGCCGGCCTGGTCAGCCAGTTCAGCGTGGCCAAGATGGATTGCGCAGCCGAGGAACGCCTGATCCGCATGGCCCTGGAACCGCTGGCCGAGGTGCGCGGCCTGCACTTCGACCTGGGCAATCGCCGGCTGCGGGTGTGGCACGACGCCGATATCGCGCCGGTGGCCCGCACGCTGGAATCGCTTGGCCTGGGCGCGCGCCTGGACGGCACCACGGCAGCCAGCGAAGCGGCGCCCGCCGCACCGGATGCCGACCGCCAGGCCTGGGTGTTGCGCTGGTTGCTGGGCATCAATGCGCTGATGTTCGTCGTCGAGCTGACCAGCGGCTGGCTGGCGCAGTCCACCGGGCTGCTGTCGGATTCGCTGGACATGTTCGCCGACGCCGCCGTGTACGGCGTGGCGCTGTACGCGGTCGGGCGCGCGGTACACCTGCAGCTCGGCGCCGCCCGGCTGGCCGGTGTGATGCAGGTGGTGCTGGCGCTGACCGCGCTGGCGGAAGTGGCACGGCGCTTCCTGCTCGGCAGCGAGCCGCAGTCGTTGTCGATGATGGGCATCGGCCTGCTGGCGCTGGCGGCGAACGTCGCCTGCCTGCTGCTGATTCACGGCCAGCGCGACGGCGGCGTGCACATGCGCGCCAGCTGGATCTTCTCCGCCAACGACGTGCTGGCCAACCTCGGTGTGATTCTCGCCGGCGCCCTGGTGGCCTGGACCGGTTCGGCCTGGCCGGACCTGCTGATCGGCACCGCCGTGGCGCTGCTGGTGCTCAACGGCGCGCGGCGCATCCTGGCGCTGAAGGCCTGAGGACGGCGGCGGCCGTCTCAGGCCCG
>NZ_JBOY01000194.1:0-572 GCF_000647775.1 Pseudomonas sp. RL
CCAGGCGCGCGGCGGCTCGCTGCTCGGCGCGGCGGTCCTCGGGGTGCTGTCCAGCCTGCTGGTGTCGCCCTGCGTGTCCGCACCGCTGGCCGCCGCCCTGCTGTACATCAGCAGCAGCGGCGATGCGCTGGGTGGTGGCCTGAAGCTGCTGGCGCTGGGCCTGGGCATGGGCACGCCGCTGGTGCTGTTCGGGGTCGGCGGTGGCACGCTGCTGCCCAAGTCCGGCCCCTGGATGGTGGGCGTACGCAACGCCTTCGGCGTGATGCTGCTGGCGGTCTCGATCTGGCTGCTGGAGCGTGTGCTGCCCGGCTCGCTGTCCCTGGCGCTGTGGGGCCTGCTGGCGGTTGGTACCGCACTGTGGCTCGGCGCCCTGGAATTCATTCCCAAGCCGGGACGCCAGAAGCTCAGCCAGCTGGCCGGCCTGGCCCTGCTGGTCTACGGCCTGAGCGCCTGGGTCGGCGCGCTGCAGGGCGAATCGGATCCGCTGCGTCCGCTGGGTCGCCTGGAGGCCGGCAGCGCCGCGCCGGCGACCCGCGTGCAGAGTGGCGCCTGGCTGACCCTCGATGAGCCCG
>NZ_JBOY01000195.1:0-931 GCF_000647775.1 Pseudomonas sp. RL
TGATCTTGCCCAGAAGTCGTGGACACGGGTTTAAGTACTCATCCGGGCTTCGAAGGCTTCCGGGCTGACATGTCCCAGCGTGCTGTGGCGGCGCTGGCGGTTGTAGTCGGTTTCGATGTATTCAAACACGGTTTCACGCATCTGGACGCGGCTCATAAAGCGCTCGCCGTGGATGCATTCGACTTTCAGGCTGTGAAAGAAGCTTTCCGCACACGCATTGTCGTAGCAGTTGCCTTTCGCGCTCATGCTGCAGCGCAGGTGATGGGCGCGGATCAGTCCCTGATAAGCCATTGAGCAGTATTGGGCGCCACGGTCGCTGTGCACGATCACCCCCTTGGGCAGCTTGCGGCGCCACAGGGCCATTCGCAGGGCATCACAGGCCAGATCGGCCGTCATGCGTTCGCCCATGGCCCAGCCGATTACCCTCCGGGAGTACAGATCGATGATTACCGCTAGGTACAGCCAGCCTTCTTCCGTGTGCAGGTAGGTTATGTCACCCACCCATTTCTGGTTCGGCGCCAATGCCGTGAAGTCCTGCTTGAGCAGGTTCTGCGCCACCGGTAGCGAGTGCCGGGAGTTGGTCGTGGCCTTGAACTTCCTGGCGGCCTTGGCGCGCAGTCCTTGCCGTTGCATCGACGCGGCAACCGTCTTGCGGTTGCAGAGCCATCCCGCGTCTCGCAGGTCGTGGCACAGCCGTGGCGCCCCGCTGCGACCCTTGCGTGCGCTATACGCCTGCGCGACCTGCTTGTCCCGCTCGAGCCTTTGCTGGTGGCGTACGGCAGGTGGACGTGAACACCAGGCATAGAAGCCGCTACGGGCGACGCCCAGCACGCGACACATGGCTTTCACCGAAAACTGTGGGGTATGCGTCCTCATAAAGGCGTACTTCACTTGAGGCTCTTGGCAAAGTACGCGGCGGCCTTTTTTACGA
>NZ_JBOY01000196.1:0-1193 GCF_000647775.1 Pseudomonas sp. RL
GGCGGATTCAATTCCGAATCGCAACACGCTTCTTGAGGGCTTCGGCGAAGACCTCGTAAGGGGTGCGCCAGCCTAGCGTCTTTCGCGGCCGGCTGTTGATCCTGCGCTCGATCTCTTGCAGCCGCTCGTCACTGACTGTCGCGAAGTCGGTGCCCTTGGGCAGGTAGTAGCGGACTAGCCCGTTGCCGTTCTCGTTCGAGCCGCGCTGCCACGATGCATAGGGCTCGGCGAAGTAGAAGTCGGCCTTGCAGGCGATCGCAATGATTTCGTGCTCAGCGAACTCCTTGCCGTTGTCCGCAGTGAGGGTGTGCACCAGGTGCTTGATGGGTGCCAGCGTGCCGATGATGGCGCGGCTCACAGCCTCTGCGGTCCGCTGCGACACGCGCCGGATCAGGTGCAGCCGCGAGCGCCGCTCAGTCAGTGTCACCAGCACCTGGCCGCCGTTGGCCTTGACCATGGTGTCCAGCTCCCAGTCGCCGATGCGGCTGCGCTCCTCCACCACCGGCGGACGCTCGCTGATGTCGCGCCGATGCTTGATCTGGCCGCGACGATCCGGACGACAGCGGCGCCCCCTGCGTGGCTTGCTCTGCCGCAGCAGGGTATGCAGCGAGCCGCCGCGCCGATGATCCGCGGCAATGTGCTGGTAGATCCGCTCATGGCTTGCCAGCCCCGTCGCGCCGGCAATCTGCTCGGGGCTGTGATCCTCGCGCAGCAGCGCCTCGATGCGCGGCCAGTGCGACGGATCGATCCGGGGGCGCTTGCCCGCCTGATGGCGTCGCTGTCGCGCTCGCGTATGGGCTGAATCAGGCGAGTACCCCGCGGGGCACCGGTTGCGCTTGAGCTCGCGACAGATCGTGCTTGCAGAACGACGCATCCGCTTGCCGATCGCTCGCAGGCACAGCCCCGCTTCGCGCAGCGCGTGCGCCTGATATCGTTCCGCTTGGGTCAGGTGACCTCTGGACATGGGCAACTCCACTTGCAGGTAGAGGAGCTCAGGCTACGTCACCTGGTCCACTACGCTCCGTAGGGGTGTTGCGTTTCAGAGTTGAGACCGCCGGGCTTAGTGTCAATCGATCGCGCAACCGCACAGGCCGTTTGCGCAGTTCAGGCTCGCGTACTTGGCTGCGTGGCGTCGCACCGTAAGCGTCCGGCCACCACACCTACCGCTCGACCTCACCTTGTGCTGAGCCTTA
>NZ_JBOY01000197.1:0-821 GCF_000647775.1 Pseudomonas sp. RL
CCCCAGGTGGTAAAGCGCCAGGCCGAAGGCCAGCAGCCAGGCCAGCCCGCTGGCGGCCAGCAGCGCCGTGTACGGCCAGCCGGGCAGGCCGGCGGCCAGGCGCAACAGCGCGCCGGCTACCAGCAAGGCGGCGCTGGTGGGCACCCAGGCGCGTGGGTCGAGTTCCTCGCCGCTGTGGGTGCGTCCGGCGATGTTGAGCACCGCGAACACCGACAGGCCCATGCCACCGAGGGTCAGCAGGTGCCGGCCGGCACTCATCGGTAGTGCTTGCCAGAGCAGGGCCGCCCCCAACGCGGCGTAGCCGAGCGCCATCAGCCAATAGATCAGGTACAGCGACAGCGCCCAGCGGCTGAACAGCGCGCGGCCCACATGCCAGTCGTTGAGGATGTTGAACAGCGCGGCGGCGCAGGCCAGCGCCAGCCAGCCGCCGACCCTGGCGCCCGGCAGCAGGAACTCCGCCAGCGTGTAGAGCGCGATGCAGAAGATCGCCAGGTTGCGACGCGGCGGCAGGGCGCGGTAGACCCGCGGCTCGTCCTGCGGATCATCGGCCTGCCGCGCCTCCAGGGCATCGTTGACGATGCGCATGGAGATGCGGCTGAGGGCGATCAGCACCAGCGCGAGCATGGCGCCGATGCCGGCGTGCAGCCAGCGCATCGGCGGCAGGCCCTGCAGCAGGTCGCTGTAGAAGCCGATGGCGGTGAGCGCGAAGCTCAGCAAGCCGGCGGCAAAGGCCCATTGGCGCCGACTCGGCTCGGCGAACAGGCGGCGCGCCAGCAGCAGCGGCAGGGCCAGCGCCAGGCCGACGTTGCACAGCGCCGCCG
>NZ_JBOY01000198.1:0-3138 GCF_000647775.1 Pseudomonas sp. RL
ACGTTCTAATATGGTTGAAACATAGATTAAGTTATTAAGGGCGCACGGTGGATGCCTTGGCACTAGAAGCCGACGAAGGACGTTACTAACGACGATATGCTTTGGGTAGCTGTAAGTAAGCGTTGATCCAGAGATTTCCGAATGGGGGAACCCAGCACGAGTTATGTCGTGTTATCGACAAGTGAATTCATAGCTTGTCAGAAGGCAGACCCGGAGAACTGAAACATCTTAGTACCCGGAGGAAGAGAAAGAAAAATCGATTCCCTGAGTAGCGGCGAGCGAAACGGGAAGAGCCCAAACCAATAAGCTTGCTTATTGGGGTTGTAGGACACTCTATACGGAGTTACAAAGGAATATATTAGACGAATCATCTGGAAAGTTGAATCAAAGAAGGTAATAATCCTGTAGTTGAAAATATATTCTCTCTTGAGTGGATCCTGAGTACGACGGAGCACGTGAAATTCCGTCGGAATCTGGGAGGACCATCTCCTAAGGCTAAATACTCTCTAGTGACCGATAGTGAACCAGTACCGTGAGGGAAAGGTGAAAAGTACCCCGGAAGGGGAGTGAAAGAGAACTTGAAACCGTGTGCTTACAAGTAGTCAGAGCCCGTTAATGGGTGATGGCGTGCCTTTTGTAGAATGAACCGGCGAGTTACGATCTGATGCAAGGTTAAGCAGGAGATGTGGAGCCGTAGCGAAAGCGAGTCTGAATAGGGCGTTGAGTATTTGGTCGTAGACCCGAAACCAGGTGATCTACCCATGGTCAGGTTGAAGTTCAGGTAACACTGAATGGAGGACCGAACCGACTTACGTTGAAAAGTGAGCGGATGAACTGTGGGTAGCGGAGAAATTCCAATCGAACTTGGAGATAGCTGGTTCTCTCCGAAATAGCTTTAGGGCTAGCCTCAAGTGATGATTATTGGAGGTAGAGCACTGTTTGGACGAGGGGCCCCTCTCGGGTTACCGAATTCAGACAAACTCCGAATGCCAATTAATTTAACTTGGGAGTCAGAACATGGGTGATAAGGTCCGTGTTCGAAAGGGAAACAGCCCAGACCACCAGCTAAGGTCCCAAAATATATGTTAAGTGGAAAAGGATGTGGCGTTGCCCAGACAACTAGGATGTTGGCTTAGAAGCAGCCATCATTTAAAGAGTGCGTAATAGCTCACTAGTCGAGTGACACTGCGCCGAAAATGTACCGGGGCTAAACATATTACCGAAGCTGTGGATTGTCCGTAGGACAATGGTAGGAGAGCGTTCTAAGGGCGTTGAAGCATGATCGCAAGGACATGTGGAGCGCTTAGAAGTGAGAATGCCGGTGTGAGTAGCGAAAGACGGGTGAGAATCCCGTCCACCGATTGACTAAGGTTTCCAGAGGAAGGCTCGTCCGCTCTGGGTTAGTCGGGTCCTAAGCTGAGGCCGACAGGCGTAGGCGATGGATAACAGGTTGATATTCCTGTACCACCTAGCATCGTTTTAATCGATGGGGGGACGCAGTAGGATAGGCGAAGCGTACGATTGGATTGTACGTCCAAGCAGTGAGATTGAGTGTTAGGCAAATCCGGCACTCTTAAGATTGAGCTGTGATGGGGAGAGGAAATTGTTTCCTCGAGTCGTTGATTTCACACTGCCGAGAAAAGCCTCTAGATAGATAATAGGTGCCCGTACCGCAAACCGACACAGGTAGTCAAGATGAGAATTCTAAGGTGAGCGAGCGAACTCTCGTTAAGGAACTCGGCAAAATGACCCCGTAACTTCGGGAGAAGGGGTGCTCTTTAGGGTGCAAGCCCAGAAGAGCCGCAGTGAATAGGCCCAAGCGACTGTTTATCAAAAACACAGGTCTCTGCTAAACCGTAAGGTGATGTATAGGGGCTGACGCCTGCCCGGTGCTGGAAGGTTAAGAGGAGTGGTTAGCTTCTGCGAAGCTACGAATCGAAGCCCCAGTAAACGGCGGCCGTAACTATAACGGTCCTAAGGTAGCGAAATTCCTTGTCGGGTAAGTTCCGACCCGCACGAAAGGCGTAACGATTTGGGCACTGTCTCAACGAGAGACTCGGTGAAATCATAGTACCTGTGAAGATGCAGGTTACCCGCGACAGGACGGAAAGACCCCGTGGAGCTTTACTGTAGCCTGATATTGAAATTCGGCACAGCTTGTACAGGATAGGTAGGAGCCTTTGAAACGTGAGCGCTAGCTTACGTGGAGGCGCTGGTGGGATACTACCCTAGCTGTGTTGGCTTTCTAACCCGCACCACTTATCGTGGTGGGAGACAGTGTCAGGCGGGCAGTTTGACTGGGGCGGTCGCCTCCTAAAAGGTAACGGAGGCGCTCAAAGGTTCCCTCAGAATGGTTGGAAATCATTCATAGAGTGTAAAGGCATAAGGGAGCTTGACTGCGAGACCTACAAGTCGAGCAGGGTCGAAAGACGGACTTAGTGATCCGGTGGTTCCGCATGGAAGGGCCATCGCTCAACGGATAAAAGCTACCCCGGGGATAACAGGCTTATCTCCCCCAAGAGTTCACATCGACGGGGAGGTTTGGCACCTCGATGTCGGCTCATCGCATCCTGGGGCTGTAGTCGGTCCCAAGGGTTGGGCTGTTCGCCCATTAAAGCGGTACGCGAGCTGGGTTCAGAACGTCGTGAGACAGTTCGGTCCCTATCCGTCGTGGGCGTAGGAAATTTGAGAGGAGCTGTCCTTAGTACGAGAGGACCGGGATGGACATACCTCTGGTGTACCAGTTGTCGTGCCAACGGCATAGCTGGGTAGCTATGTATGGACGGGATAAGTGCTGAAAGCATCTAAGCATGAAGCCCCCCTCAAGATGAGATTTCCCAACTTCGGTTATAAGATCCCTCAAAGATGATGAGGTTAATAGGTTCGAGGTGGAAGCGTGGTGACACGTGGAGCTGACGAATACTAATCGATCGAAGACTTAATCAATTTATTTCAATGTTTTGCGAAGCAAAATCATTTACTTACTATCTAGTTTTGAATGTATAATCATTCTCTTGTCTGGTGACAATGGCAAGGAGGTCACACCTGTTCCCATGCCGAACACAGAAGTTAAGCTCCTTAGCGCCGATGGTAGTTGGATTTACGTTCCGCTAGAGTAGGACGTTGCCAGGCAAATTA
>NZ_JBOY01000199.1:0-2527 GCF_000647775.1 Pseudomonas sp. RL
CCGGGGAACGTCAGGTGCGGCACCCGGGCGAACAGGTCGAAGCCGCCGCCCTGCTGGCCGGCGATGGCTTCGGCCAGCAGCTTGCCGGCCAGGTGGGTGGCGTTCAGGCCGTGGCCGGAGTAGGCCTGGGCGAAGTAGACGTTGTCCCGCCCCGGCAGGCGGCCGATCTGCGGCAGGCGGTTGGCGCCGATGCCGATCATGCCGCCCCACTGGAAGTCGATGCGCACGTCGGCCAGCTGCGGGAACACCTTGAGCATCTTGGGCCGCATGTAGGCGGCGATGTCTCGCGGGTCGCGACCGGAATAGTGGCAGGCACCGCCAAACAGCAGGCGGTGATCGGCGGACAGACGAAAATAATCCAGCGCCACGCGCTGGTCGCACAGCGCCATGTTCTGCGGGATCAACTGGCGGGCGCGCGCTTCGCCCAGCGGCTCGGTGGCGATGATGTAGCTGCCGGCGGGCAGCACCTTGCCGCCCAGGGTCGGCTCCAGGTCGCCCAGGTAGGCGTTGCCGGCCAGCACCAGGCTGTCGGCTTCCACCTGGCCATGCGGCGTGTGCACGCGCACCCGGGCGCCGTAGTCCAGGCGGGTGACCGGCGACTGCTCGAACAGGCGCACGCCGAGCTGCGCGGCGGCGGCCGCCTCGCCCAGCGCCAGGTTGAGGGGGTGCAGGTGGCCCGAGCCCCGGTCGATCATGCCGCCCACGTAGCGTTGGGAGTCGATCACTTGTGGCAGCTCCGCCGCGTCGAGCAGGCGCAGCTCGTGCGGGTAGCCGAGGGCGAGCAGATCCTCGCGTTCGGCGGCGAAGTCCTCCAGATGCACGGGCGTGTTGGCCAGGTCGCAATAACCCCAGGTCAGGTCGCAGTCGATGGCGTGGCGTTCGATGCGCCGGCGCACCAGCTGCACCGCCTCCAGCCCCATGCGCTTGAGTTCGCGCACGCCGTCGGCGCCGAGTTGGGGGGCGAAGCGTTGCAGGTCGTGGCCCAGGCCGCGAATGAGCTGGCCGCCATTGCGGCCGCTGGCGCCCCAGCCGATCTGCCGGGCCTCCAGGAGGATCACCGACAGGCCGCGCTCGGCCAGTTCCAGCGCGGTGTTCAGACCGCTGAAGCCGCCGCCGACGATGCACACATCGGCGCGCTGGCCGCCTTGCAGGGTGGGGAATTCCAGCGAGCGGTTGCGGCTGGCGGCGTAGTAGGACGGGGCGTGCAAGTGTGGCGGCGCGGCGCTCATGTGCGGAATTCCGTGGCGGCTGTGCGGGAATTTTTACGCAGGGTAGTCGCCACGCCGGCTCGCCGACAAGCTGTTATCCCGGAACCGGCAGTTGCAGGGTTTCTTTCAGCTCCTCCATGACGATGTAGCTCTTGGATTCGCGCACATGGGGCAGCTTGAGCAGGATGTCGCCGAGCAGCTTGCGGTAGGAGGCCATTTCCGAGATGCGCGCCTTGATCAGGTAGTCGAAGTCGCCGGACACCAGGTGGCACTCCAGCACCTGCGGCAGCTTGAGCACGGCGCGGCGGAATTCCTCGAAGATGTCCCCGGACTTGTAGGCCAGGTTGATTTCCACGAATACCAGCAGACCGGCCTTGAGCGTGTGGGGATTGAGCCGCGCGCTGTAGCCGAGGATCACCCCTTCGCGCTCCATGCGCCGCACCCGCTCGGTGCAGGGCGTGGTGGACAGACCGACCCGCTCGCCCAGCTCGGTGAAGGAAATCCGCCCCTCCTCCTGCAGGATGCGCAGGATGTGACGGTCGATCTTGTCCAGTTCACGACGCACCTGGTGTTCGCTGCGCATAGTGAATCTTCCTGTGTGAAGCGGATTGGCTGAAGGTTTATCGCCAATATAGTTCGCTAAATGGTGAATAACACCAGCCAGCAATTCGTAGACTCGGCTCATCACAAGTGGGCTCCAACAGCGGGGAGGTCGCGATGCGCGTACTGGTACTGGGTGGCGGTGTCATCGGCACGGCGAGTGCCTACTATCTGGCCCGTGAGGGCTTCGAGGTGGTGGTGGTCGACCGCCAGCCCGGGCCCGCGCTGGAAACCAGCTACGCCAACGCCGGCCAGGTGTCACCCGGCTATGCCGCGCCCTGGGCCGCGCCCGGCGTGCCGCTCAAGGCCATCAAGTGGCTGTTCCAGCGCCACGCGCCGCTGGCGATCCGCTTCACCGCCGACCCGGCCCAGTACCTGTGGATGGCGCGCATGCTGCGCAACTGCACCACCGCGCGTTACGCGGTCAACAAGGAGCGCATGGTGCGGCTGGCCGAGTACAGTCGCGATTGCCTGGACGAGCTGCGCGCCGAAACCGGCATCGCCTACGAAGGGCGCCAGCTGGGCACTACCCAGCTGTTTCGCAGCCAGGCGCAGCTGGACGCGGCGGCCAAGGACATCGCCGTGCTGGAACGCAGCGGCGTGCCCTACGAGCTGCTCGACCGCGCCGGCATCGCCCGCGTCGAACCGGCGCTGGCGACGGTGACTGATCGGCTGGCCGGCGCCCTGCGCCTGCCCAACGACCAGACCGGCGACTGCCA
>NZ_JBOY01000200.1:0-1250 GCF_000647775.1 Pseudomonas sp. RL
CGCCGCCGAACAGCAACTCGAAGCCGCCGAACGCGCCCTGCTGCAGCTGGCCGGCCAGCGCCGCAGCCTGGGCGAACGCCGCGAACAGCAGACCCAGCAACGGACGGAGCAGCAGGCGCGCTGGGAAGCCGCGCTGCGCGACAGCCCGTTCGGCAGCGAAGCGGACTATCTCGCCGCCTGCCTGCCGCTGGCCGAACGCCAGGCGTTGCAGGCCCGCAAGCAGCAGCTGGACACCGCGCTGACCGAAGCGGCCGCGCTGCACCAGTCCGCCCGCCAGACGCTGGACCAGTTGCTCGCCCAGCCGCAGACCGGGCAGGATGCCGACGCCCTGGCTGCGCGCCTGGCGGAACTGGACGCCGAGCTGCGCCGCATCGGCCTGCGCCAGGGCGAGCTACACGCCGTGCTGCAGGGTGATGCCCAGCGTCGGCAGAGCCAGCAGGCCCTGCATGAGCAGGTCGCCCGGCAACGGGAACAGAGCGACCTCTGGCAGCACCTGGCCAGCCTGATCGGTTCCGCCGACGGCACCCGCTACCGCAAGTTCGCCCAGGGGCTGACCCTGGATCACCTGGTGCATCTGGCCAACCGCCAACTGCTGCGCCTGCATGCCCGCTATCAGCTGGCCCGGCGCAAGGGTGGCGACCTGGAACTGGACGTGCTGGACACCTGGCAGGGCGACATCGCCCGCGACACACGCACGCTGTCCGGCGGCGAGAGCTTCCTGGTCAGCCTGGCGCTGGCCCTGGCGCTGTCGGATCTGGTCAGCCAGCACACGCGCATCGACTCGCTGTTTCTCGACGAGGGCTTCGGCACCCTGGACGGCGAAACCCTGGAGGTGGCGCTCGATGCGCTCGACCAGCTCAACGCCAGCGGCAAGATGATCGGCGTGATCAGCCACGTCGAGGCGCTGAAGGAGCGCATCCCGGTGCAGATCCGCGTCGACAAGGGGGTCGGTCTGGGGCACAGCCGCCTCGATCCGACCTTTGCGGTGGGCAGATAAGAGGCTCCGTCCAGCGGGCGGAGGCGCCCCCTTCTCCCCCCGTCATCGCTAAGCCTTTGAGGGATAAATGAATTTTCTCGCCCCTCGAAGAAAAAAAATCGCACGGATGTGTTGACAGGGAAATCTCGCTGCGTAAAATGCGCGCCACTGCAACGGGGTTTCCGGTTCGGCTGGAAGTTGCAGGATTTGGAAGACCGAAGTTCCGCGATAGCTCAGTCGGTAGAGCAAATGACTGTTAATCATTGGGTCCCTG
>NZ_JBOY01000201.1:0-3747 GCF_000647775.1 Pseudomonas sp. RL
GCAGACCAACCTGCTGGCGCTCAACGCGGCCATCGAGGCGGCGCGCGCCGGCGACAAGGGCCGCGGCTTTGCCGTGGTCGCCGACGAGGTGCGCCAGTTGTCCGAGCGCACCGCCGAATCGGCGCGGGAAATCGCCGACATGGTGCGCTCCATCCAGGACGGCATCCACGGGGCGGTGACCAGCATGGAGCAGGGCGTGGAGCGGGTCGGCGAAGGCGTCGGCCGGGCGCGACGCGCCGGCGAGGCCATGCAGCAGATCAGCGAAGCCGCCCAGCAGGTGGTATCGCGCGTGGCGGAGATCTCCCATGCCCTCAAGGAGCAGAGCAGTGCGTCCGGGGAAATCGCCCGCCAGGTGGGGCTGATCGCCCGCATGACCGGCGAGAACGACGAGGCGGTGGCCAGCAACCACCAGACCGCCGGGCGGCTGGGAGAGCTGTCCACCGCCCTGCAGGGCAGTGTCGCGCGCTTCCGCGCCGCGTAGCGGTCAGTCTCGGTCGACGGCGAACCCCGCCCAGGCCTGGCGGGTGGGCATCACTTCCAGGAAGTTGATGTTGATGCGGTCCGGCAGGTTGGCCACGTAGAAGATCTGCTCGGCGATGTCCTCGGCGGTCAGCGGCGTGGTGGTGTTGTACAGGCGGTCCGAGGCCGCCTGGTCGCCCTTGGTGCGCACCAGGGTGAACTCGGTTTCCGCCATGCCCGGGGCGATGTCGGTGACCCGCACGCCGGTGCCCTGCAGGTCGCAGCGCAGGTTGTAGCTGAACTGCTCGACGAAGGCCTTGGTGGCGCCGTACACGTGGCTGCCAGGGTAGGGCCACTGGCCGGCGGTGGAACCGATGTTGATGATGCTGGCACCGGCGCCGGTCTCGATCAGGGTTGGCAGCAGGGCGTGGGTGACGTTGACCAGGCCCTTAACGTTGGTGTCGATCATGGTGTGCCAGTCGGCCAGGTCCACGTTCTGGGCCGCCTGCGGCGCCAGGGCCAGGCCGGCGTTGTTGAGCAGCACACGCACCGGGCGGAAGGCGGCCGGCAGAGCCGCGACCACGGCCTGCACCGCCTCGGCGTCGCGCACGTCCAGCGCGGCGATGTGCACCGGTACCTGTGCGCCGAGTTCTTCCTGCAGCGCTTGCAGGCGTTCGACGCGGCGCCCGGTGAGGATCAGCGACCAGCCTGCGGCCGCGAAGCGGCGCGCGGCGGCGCGGCCGAAACCGGAGGTGGCGCCGGTGATGAAGATGATCTTGGACATGGGAGATAAACCTCTTTTTTCTGAAAACCTGCGGGCCTCCGTGCCGAACCCGTAGGAGCGACTTCAGTTGCGAGCCCCTGGGTGGGGTCGCATCAAAAACCGCGGCTGAAGCCGCTCCTACAAAAGCCGGACGAAGCCCCGCGAAACCGCAACAGACGACCGGGCTCCTACAGCAGCGCCAGATCGTCGTGGATCAGTACGCAATGGCGGCCGGCGTCATCTTCGTGGCAGGCGTACAGGTAGTACATGGTCACCTGGCCGCGTTCGTTCACCACGGCCACATAGTCGCCCGGCTCGGGGGTGAAGAACTGCGAGGTGCTGGGTGCGGCGCAGCATTCGATCAGCGCGGTGACGAACTGCTCGGGGTCCTCGTCGCCGAAGAAATCCTCCAGCTCGGCCTCGCCCCAGTGGGCCGGCGCCTGAAAGGGGCCCTGGAAGAGGATGCGCGCATCGCCGAGGTCTTCCTCTTCGGTGTCCGGATCATCCTCCTCGGCGGAGCGATACAGGGTGCAGTCGCGGGCGTCGGCGCTGTCCAGCACCTGCTGGCGGGCCTGCAGGCGCTTGGCGGGGTCCAGGCCGTCGGCCTCGCACATCTGGGCCCAGAGGGCGTCGTCAGGGTTCACGAATCATTTCTCCATCATTGCCCAGGTGCAGGCGGCACCCGGTCGGGTCATCGGGGGTATAGCGGTGGCAGCCCACCGTTGCCATTGCTGACGGGCGTGCCATCCGGCCGGGGCGGCAGGTCGCGGATGGCCTGCCACAGCTGCTGGCCGTCCCATTGCTGGCCGCTCTCGCCGTACAGCACGCCATTCAGACCATCTAGGGCATCGGACAGCGGCACACAGCGGGCGGCCATCTCCGCCAGGGTTTCCGGCTGGGCGCGGGCCCAGGCATCCAGCGCCTGGCGGGTCGCCTGCGGATCGTTGGCCTGGCAGGCGCGCCTCAGCTCATCGAGCAGATTGCGCGCGTTCGCGGCGCTCGGCAGCGTACGCGGGATCGCCGGCTGGCGGCGGGCATGCCACCAGAGGGAAAAGCCGAGCAGTGTGGTCAGGCCGAGCACGGCGGTGCTCAACTGCCAGGGCCACAGGCGTGCGGCGGAAGCGTCCGTTTCGCCTGAGGCCGCTGGGGCTTCCAGCAGGGGGTCGGCCTGCACGCTGAAGTGGCGTGCCGGCAGCGTGGCCCGTTCCAGGCGGTCACTGGCCAGGTTCCACCAGACCACTTCCAGCGCGGGGATTTCCAGCTCGCCCGCCTGGGTGGGCACCAGCGCCTCACGCTGTTCGCGCAGACCGGTCAGGCCCGTCTCGCCCAGGGTGCTTTCCAGCCGTGGCTGATCGGGATAGCGGCGCAGGCCGGGAACCTCGGCGAGCGGCAGGGGCGGCAGCTGGGAGCTGGCCAGGCCCTCAGCGCGCAGGGTCAGGGTGCGGGTCAGCGAGTCGCCGACCTTGAGCGGCTCGCTCGTCTCGCTCCAGCTTTCCGCCAGTGTCAGGGCGGTTGCCGGCAGCCAGGGCGTGTCGGCCGGGTACTCGGCGGGAATCGACTTGACCCGCAGGGGAATCACCGGCGAGCTCACCTGCACGGTGCGCCCGCTGCGTGGGCCGAACGGGTTGAAGGTGTCCGGATCGTTGCGCTCAACCAGGGTGGCGCTGAACACCTGGGCGGGCAGCTCCAGTTCCCCGCTGCGCAGCGGATGGATGGCGTAGCGCACCTCGATGACGCCGTGGCGCACGCCGTTGATGCGTGTCTCGTAGGTGCGCGGCTTGCCGAGCTGCTCGATGCGCGCCTCCGGGGTCTGCAGCGGGGTCAGGGTGCTGTCGTCGAACAGCGACACGGAATGGTAGATGCGCAGGGTCAGCACCGCTTGCGCCTGCACATAGACACTGTCGCGGTCGAGATTCGCGTCGATGAACACCGGCATCAACCGATCCCCCCCGGCGTCCGGCGTGCTGGCCTCGCTGACTTGCAGGGTGATGGGCGCGGACACCGCCTCGCCGACGCGCAGCGGCGGAATCACCACGTAGCCGGTGCGGCGCGGCAGAAGGGTGAGGATCCAGCGGGTGGCGCTGCGGCTGCCCTGATCGTCGCGGATCACCCGGTTGACCTGGCGGCTGTCGAGCACCTCGAACAACGGCAGCAGCGGGCTCAGGTCCGGCTGGCCGCTCAGCGCCAGGCCGCCCAGCTCCAGGGTCAGCTCGACGGTATCGCCTTCGGCGATCTGCTGACGGTCCACGCTGGCCATTAGCTCGTCGCCGCGCACGCCGCCACTGAGCAGAAGAAGGCAGACCAGACAGAGCGTTCGCATCATCACGGGGTTTCCTGGCGCTGTTGCTGTTCGAGGCGGAACTTGCGGCGCAGCAGTTCGGCGGGGTCATCGGGAATCTGGCGCAGCCATTGTTCCAGGGCCTGGCGGCGCTCCCGGTCGAGCGGCGCCTGTGCGGCCGTGGCGGCTGCCGGCTCGTTGCCGGTGCCCGCACCGTTCTGGCCTCCGGCAGTCGCTTCGCGGGGCG
>NZ_JBOY01000202.1:0-559 GCF_000647775.1 Pseudomonas sp. RL
CGCCCGCCAGAAGCGCAGCGAGCGCTGCGCCGGCGCTGCGGCCGGTCAAGATCGACGAGGGGCCGCCGCCTCGGCGTGAGCTGCCGCCGTGCGTGCTGCAAGTTAACGCACTCCTCGGTATCTGATCAGAGACTTGCCCTCAAGAAGGCCCCGCCAGAAGCGGGGCCTTCGGCGTGCGTGTGCGTCGCGGAGATGGCTTGTGATCGGCTCGGCGGCCGAAATCGCGGGCGCGTCGCGCTCCTTGAGCTCGATTTCTGGCCAGCAGCACCGATCCCTAGGCGACTAGACGAGACGCCGAGATCCAAACCCTAGGCTGCTCGAATGTTCAGACTCGTTCCAAATATAGATAGATGTCATGCGTTCTTGGGTATAGATGTCAGGCCGTGTCTCATCCCTAATTCTTAGGAGCTGTTATCGAAACAGCAGCAGCAACTCGGCCGGCGCTCCGCGCCGAAAAGTAAAAGCTTCTGTGCAGCCGCTACAGCGGCTGCAGGCCGGGTCAAGCCCGGCCTAAGGCCGCTTCGCGGCCATAGTCGCCATGACGCAGCACATGGCGCGG
>NZ_JBOY01000203.1:0-2745 GCF_000647775.1 Pseudomonas sp. RL
GCCAGGCGGCGCGCAGTGCCAGCGGCAGGGTCAGCAAGCCCAGCGCGGCGCCGGCCAGTTCGCGCTGCCACAGGGCCGCCACCAGCACGCCATAGGCCAGCAGCCAGTGCAGCAGCGCCACCCGCAGCGCTCCGGCAACACCGATCTGCATGGGCAGCGTGCGGCGGCCGGCGGCGCGGTCGGCGTCGATGTCGGGAATCTGGCTGAGCAGCAGCAGGTTGTTGCACAGCAGCAGCGGCACCAGGGTCAGCAGCAGGTCGCCACTGTCCAGCGGGCCGCCGAGCACCAGACGCGCGCCAAGCACCATCAGGGCGAAGCCGAGGCCCGGGGCGAACAGGCAGAGCCAGGGATGGCGGGTCAGCCAGGGGGTATACGCCAGCACCAGCAGCAGGCCGGCCAACCCCAGGGGCGCCAGGCTGGCAAACAGCTGCGGCTGGCGCAGCAGGAAGAACAGGCCGATCAGCGCGCAGGTCAATAGGCTGCCAATGCCCAGCAGCAGGGTGCGGCCGAGCAGCTGCGGATGCGCCACCAGCGTGCCGCTGCCACCGCTGAAGGCGGTGCGCCGGGTGCGCAGGTCCAGCCCGCTGCGGTAATCGCCGTACTCGTTGAGGGCGTTGACCGCCACGTGGGCAGCCAGCGCGCCAATCAGTACGAGGAGGGCTTCGCCGAACGGCAGCGATGCGGATGGAGCCGGCGGCAGGGACAGCGCCAGTCCGAGCGCCACGCAACTCAGCGTCAGCGGCAGAAAGCGCCCACGCGCCACGCCCAGCCAGGCCCAGGTTTCGCTCATTTCGATGTTCCTTTTCCGGTATCGGGAGGGCAGGGCCGCGCACTCTGCCAGCAAACCGCGCGGCCGGTATTAATGGGGCTCAGTCGTCCGGGTGCTGGCAGCAGTGGCGCTCGTCCAGTGCTTCGAGCAGCCGGCAGTGCTCGGCCTCGGCACTCGGGCAGTTGCCCAGCTTGCGCAGTTCCTGCTGCAGGTTCTGCAGGTCGCGGATGCGTGTCTCGATGGCATCCAGATGCTCGCGGACCATGCGGTCGGCGCTGGCGCAGGGTTGTTGCGGGTGGGCGGCCAGTTCCAGCAGTTCGCGGATTTCCTCCAGGCTGAAGCCCAGCTCGCGACCACGGCGGATGAAGCGCAGCCGGCGGACGTCCTCGGCGCGGTAGCTGCGGTAGCCGGACGGGGTGCGCTGGGGCGCGGGCAGCAGGCCGGAGCGCTCATAGAAGCGGATGGTCTCCACGTTGACGCCGCTTTGCTTGCTCAATGCACCGATGGTGAGGGGAGTGGACATGGTCTTGACCCTGTAGCAACTACAGGCTTTAGCCTACGGCCAGTTCTGAAAAACACCAAGGAGACTCCATGGGAGCCAATTGCTGCAGTCACGAAGATCCGTGCGCTACCGCGCTGCGGTCGGGCCGTTACCGGAAGATCCTGTGGATCGCGCTGGTGGTGAACTTCACCATGTTCGTGGTGGAAATCGGCGCCGGCTTCACGGCCGGGTCGGTATCCCTGCTGGCAGACTCGCTGGATTTCGCCGGCGACGCTGCCAACTACGGCATCAGTCTGCTGGTGCTGGGCATGGGGGTGGTGGCGCGGGCACGGGCCTCGCTGTTCAAGGCGCTGTGCATGCTGCTGTTCGGCATCGCAGTGCTGGCCACCGCCCTGTGGCATCTGGTCAGCGGCACGGTACCGAGCGCGCCGACCATGGGCGTAGTGGGCACCCTGGCGCTGCTGGCCAACGTCGGCGTGGCGGCGCTGCTCTACGCCTACCGCGAGGGCGACAGCAACATGCGCAGCGTCTGGCTGTGTTCGCGCAACGATGCGCTGGGCAACCTCGCGGTGCTGATGGCCGCGCTGGGCGTGTTCGGCACCGGCAGCGCCTGGCCGGACCTGCTGGTGGCCGGCATCATGGCCAGCCTGGCGACCAGTGCCGCGACGCAGATCCTGCTGCAGGCGCGCGGTGAGTTGAACGGTGAGCAGGCGCACGCCGGTCACCGGCACTGAGCTGCGGCTGCGCGCTTTCCTGTAGGAGCGGCAACAGCCGCGATGCTCTTTCGTGCAGGCCGGCGGTGCGGCGGTTGCGGGCGGTGGGGGATCAAAAAAAGCCCCGGTCTCTGGCGAGGCCGGGGCTTTGCTGTACATCCGGATCAGCGCGGCATCAGCGCCATTCGTAGATGTTCTTGTCGGTGGCTTCGCCCATCGGCGTGGCCAGCTCGCGGAACTGCTTCATGGAGGTCCAGATGCGCTGGTTCAGGTCGCTCTCGGCGGCGAACTTGTCCATCACCTGCTCGGATTGCTGTTGCAGCGCGGCGAGCACGGTGTCCGGGAACTTCTTCAGGATCACGCCCTGCTTCTGCAGTTCCTGCAGCGCCTTGGCGTTGTTGTAGACGTACTCGTCGATCATCAGCTGCAGCGAGCCCCGGGCGGCCTCTTCGAGGATCGCCTGCAGGTCGGCGGGCAGTTCATCCCAGGCGGCCTTGTTGATCAGCAGCTCGATGGCGGCCTGCGGTTCGGCCCAGCTCGGGTAGTAGTAGTACTTGGCGGCCTTGTGGATGCCGGAAGCCAGGTCGTTGTACGGGCTGACCCAGTCGGTGGCGTCGATCATGCCGGTCTGCAGGGCGGTGAACACCTCGCTGCCGGGGACGATGATCGGCGTGGCGCCGATGCTGCCGATGACTTCGCCGCCCAGACCCGGCATGCGGATCTTCAGGCCCTTGAGGTCGTCGACGCTGTTGATTTCCTTG
>NZ_JBOY01000204.1:0-4902 GCF_000647775.1 Pseudomonas sp. RL
CGCCGCCACGCTGCTGCCCCTGGCCGGCGCCGCCCAGGCCGGGATCGGCGACCAGCCGCCCCGGCGTCCGGGCATCGAGGGCAAGCGTTACGGCATGCTGGTCGACCTGCGCAAATGCATCGGCTGCCAGGCCTGCACGGTGAGCTGTTCGGTGGAGAACCTGCCGCCGATCGGCCAGTTCCGCACCACGGTGCTGCAGTACGAGGTCACCGAGACCCCGGACGCGCCCTCGGCGCTGATCAACCTGCCGCGCCTGTGCAACCACTGCGACGAGCCGCCGTGCGTACCGGTCTGCCCGGTGCAGGCCACCTTCCAGCGCACCGACGGCATCGTGCTGGTCGACAACGAACGCTGCGTGGGCTGCGGCTACTGCGTGCAGGCCTGCCCGTACGACGCTCGCTTCATCAACCACGAGACGCAGACCGCCGACAAGTGCACCTTCTGCGAGCACCGCCTGGAGGCCGGGCTGCTGCCGGCCTGCGTGGAAAGCTGTGTGGGCGGCGCGCGAGTGATCGGCGATCTGAACGATCCGCAGAGCGAGATTTCCCGCCGTATGGATGCCCACAAGGACGAGATCCGCGTTCTCAAGCCGGGCATGAACACCGACCCGCACGTGTACTACATCGGCCTACCCGAGGCCTTCGTCAACGAAGTGGACGGCCAGGCGGGTATCCGTCTGATCGCCAAGCACTGAGGAAGTCGCCATGCAGATCGTCGAGCTTCTGACTCCTGACTACGAAGCCGCCTGGTTGCCCTGGGCGGTGCAGTACTTCTTCTTCATCGGCATCGCCGCCACCACGGCGCTCACTGCAGCGGCCCTGGCCTTCGGCAAGCCCGGCTCGCTGTCGGCGCGCCTGCTGCCGGCAGCCGTGGTGGTGCTGCTGGTCACCGCCATCGCCGCGCCGGTCTCGCTGCTGGCCGACCTGCACCAGCCGGGGCGCTTCTGGCACTTCTACGCGCATTTCACACCCTGGTCGTGGATGTCCATCGGAGCCTACCTGCTGCCGCTGTTCGTCATGCTGGCCCTGGGTTTCTGCCTGCTCTGGTGGCTGCGCCGCGAGCGCCTGCTGCGCCTGACCGGCCTGGCCATGGCGCTGCTGGCGGTGAGCATCCTGGTGTACACCGGCGCCGAGGTGATGGTGGTGCGCGCCCGGCCGCTGTGGAACACGCTGCTGCTGCCGTGGAACTTCGCCGTCACCGGCTGGCTGGCCGCGCTGGGCGCCATGCTGCTGGTCGGCCGCTGGCTGCCGGGCGGTCTGGGTGCCATGCCGATGGAGCTGCTGCGTCGCCTGGGCATCAGCGCGCTGGTGCTGGTGGTGCTCGGCGTGCTGGTCTGGGTGGCTACCGGCAGCCTGGGGCTGGATCCCTCGTTCCCGGCGGCGCTGCGCCTGTTCGAGGATTTCCCGGTGTGGCGCCTGAGCCTGCTCGGCGCGGTGCTGAGTGGTGTGCTGATGCTGGTCATGCTGGCCCGGCCCGCGGCTCGCCTGGGCGGCGCGGGTTACTCGCTGCTGGTGGCGCTGGTCATGCTCGGCTCGGCGTGGGTGTTCCGCTGGGTGGTGTTCATGAGCGTGCAGGGCGTACCCAAGTACGGTGCGGGCCTTTACCTGTACAGCATGCCGCTGGGCGGCGACGGGTTGCTGGGCATCCTCGGCATGTTCGGGCTGTGCCTGGCACTGCTGGTCGCCGTGGTGTTCGTGCTGGAACGTTTTCCGTCTTTCAACCCGGCCCGGGCCGGTCACTGATCAGGAGTCGATGACATGACCGACAAGACCAAGCAACAGGACACGCTCGAAGATGCCGGCCGGCGCAAGCTGATGGCCCAGGGCGCCGCCGTAGCGGGCGGCCTGGCGGTGTTTGCCGCCGGCTACAGCGAAACCGTCGGCCGGGCGGTGACCGGGTTGGTGCACGGCACCGCCGGCACGCCGACCGCCGACGCCGTGCGCGGCAATTCGCTGACCCCGGAATTTCGCATCGATCCGCTGAGCGGTGCGCTGTCCACTCAGCCCGGCCAGACGGTCAGCCCGTCGGTGTGCCTGGGTTGCTGGACCCAGTGCGGCATCCGCGTGCGGGTGGACAACGAGGCCAACCGCATCCTGCGCGTGGCCGGCAATCCCTACCACCCGTTGGCCACCACCCAGCCGGCGGACATGCGCACGCCGGTGCGCGATGTGTACAGCGCGCTGGGCGGCGATGCCGGCATTGAAGGCCGCGCTACCGCCTGCGGCCGCGGCGCGGCGATGTTCGAGCAACTCACCAGCCCCTATCGCGTCCTGCAGCCGCTCAAGCGCGTTGGCAAGCGCGGCGAGGGCAAGTGGCAGACGATTTCCTTCGAGCAACTGGTCGAGGAAATCTGCGAGGGTGGCGACCTGTTCGGCGAAGGCCATGTGGACGGGCTGCGCGCGATCTTCGACCGGGATACCCTGATCGACCCGGCCAACCCGGAATACGGCCCGCTGACCAACCAGCTGCTGTTCACCGATGCCGGCAACGAAGGCCGCACGCCGTTCGTGCGCCGCTTTACCCAGCAATCCTTCGGCAGCGTGAACTTCTCCAACCACGGTTCCTACTGCGGTCAGACGCATCGCGTGGGCACCGCCGCCGCGCTCGGCGACCTGCCGGGCATGCCCCACGGCAAGCCGGACTGGGACAACGCCCGCTTCGGCCTGTTCATCGGCACCGCGCCGGCCCAGGCCGGCAACCCGTTCCAGCGTCAGGGCCGGCAGCTGGCCGAGGCGCGCACCCGCACCGACAAGCCGGTGTTCGAGTACGTGGTGGTCTCGCCGACCCTGCCGGCCACCTCCAACGTGCTCAGCGACGGCAGCGAGTGGCTGGCGGTCAAGCCGGCCGGCGACCTGGCGCTGGTGATGGGCATGATTCGCTGGATCCTCGACAACCGCCGCTACGACGCCGGCATGCTGGCCCAGCCCGGGCCGGCGGCCATGCAGGCGGCGGGCGAAGCGTCCTGGAGCAACGCCACCCACCTGCTGGTGGACGAGCCCGAACACCCGCGCTTCGGCACCTTCCTGCGGGGTGCCGACCTGGGCTGGAGCGATGCCGAAGCCTATGTGGTGCAGCGCGCCGACGGCGAGCTGGCTGCGCACACCCAGGCCGAACCGGCCGAGCTGTTCGTGGAGCGCATGGTGACCCTGGATGGCCAGCCGGTGCGGGTCAGCAGCGCGCTGAGCCGCTTGCGCGCCGAAGCGCGACGCATGGGGCTGGAGGAGTACGCCCGCGAATCCGGCGTGTCGGTGGAGAAGATCACCGCGCTGGCCGAACGCTTCACTCGCTACGGCAAGCAGGCGGTGGCCAACTCCCACGGCGGCACCATGAGCGGCGCCGGTTTCTACACCGCCTATGCCGTCGGCATGCTCAACACCCTGATCGGCAACCTCAACGTCAAGGGCGGCCTGGTGGTCGACGCCGGCCAGTTCCCGCCGTTCGGCCCGGGGCCGCGTTACAACATCGGCGGCTTCGCCGGCAAGGTGGACCCCAAGGGCGTGGCGCTGTCGCGCCACCGCTTCCCCTACGAGAAGAGCAGCGAATACCGCCGCAAGAAGGAAGCGGGCCAGTCGCCGTATCCGGCCAGCGCGCCCTGGTATCCGGCGGTCGGCGGGCTGAGTTCGGAGATGATCGCCGCCGCCCTGGACGGCTACCCGTACCGCGCCAAGGTGTGGATCAACCACATGGGCAACCAGGTGTACGGCATCGCCGGCTGGCGGCACGTCATCGAGGAGCGCCTGCGCGACCCGAAGTTGATTCCGCTGAGCATCGCGGTCAACCCGTTCATCAACGAAACCAGCGCGCTGGCCGACTACATCGTGCCGGACACCCTCACCTACGAGAGCTGGGGCGTCTCGGCGCCCTGGAACGGCGTGGTGGCCAAGGCCTCCAGTGTGCGCTGGCCGGTGGTCGAGCCGCGGGTGGCGAAGACGGCCGAGGGCGAGCCGATCAGCCTGGAGAGTTTCCTGATCGCCACCGCCAAGCGCCTCGGCATGCCGGGCTTCGGCACCGGGGCGATCCGCGACGCCGAAGGCAACCGCTACGACCTGAACAGCGCCGCCGACTTCTACCTGCGCGGCTTTGCCAACATCGCCTACGCCGGCGGTCAGGCGGTGCCCGAAGCCAGCGACGACGATCTGGCGCTGACCGGCGTGCAACGCTTCGCCGAGCCTCTGCAGCACGCCCTCAAGCCCGAGGAATGGCGGCGCGTGGCGCTGCTGATGAGCCGGGGCGGTCGCTTCGCGCGCATCGAGGAGGCCTGGAATGACAAGGGTCAGCTGCGCCAGGGCTACGCCAAGCCGCAACAGGTCTGGTACGAGGACCTGGCCAAGATGCGCCATTCGCTGACCGGCGAGCGCTACAGCGGCTGCCCGACCTGGTACCCGGTGCGCATGGCTGACGGCCGCTCCATGCGGGAGCTGTATGACGAAGACCAGTGGCCGATGCTGATGATCTCCTTCAAGTCGCACCTGATGAGCGCCTACTCAATCGGTGCCGACCGGCTGCGCCAGGTGCACCCGCACAATCCGGTGTACCTGCACCGCGACGATGCGGCACGCCTGGGGATTGGCCATGGCGACACGGTGCGCCTGGTGACGCCGGGTGGCGCGCGGGAAGGGGTGGCGCTGGTGCGCGACGGGCTGATGCCCGGCACTATCGCCGTGGAGCATGGCTACGGCCACACCGAGCTGGGCGCACGTGCCCATCAGGTGGATGGCCTGCCGATGCCGCACAACCCGGCCCTGGGTGCGGGTGTGAACCTCAACGACCTGGGCTTCGCCGACCCGACGCGTGCGGACCGCAATGTGTGGATCGACTGGGTCTCCGGGGCGGCGGTGCGCCAGGGCCTGCCGGCGCGCATCGAGCGCGCCTGATCCAGGTCGCGCCGCCCGGCTCACGGGC
>NZ_JBOY01000205.1:0-1067 GCF_000647775.1 Pseudomonas sp. RL
CCGGCTTGGCGCAAGTGCTCGGCGCCCAGTGCGAGTACGTCTTCTCGGCTTGCATCCGGCAGCAACAGTTCACGTGCGGCGTGGGCGAACTCGGCGGCGGCGACAACGTCTTCGTTCTTGAAGTGCGCATACCGGCTCAGCCTGGCTGCTCTGGGCGGCTGACCGTGATGTCCTGTAACGGCAGCGATCCACGGATGAAGGGCGCTCTTGAAGGCGGACTTGCGCTGGCCAAGCGCCAGTGCATCGTGTCCGATGTAGAGCTGATCCTTCCAGATGAAATCGCCCAGCGTGTCGTGCCGCTCGTCGTAGCGCAGCGCAGACTCGCGCTGCTGCAGCTCCAGCAGAACTTCTGGGCACAGCGCCTGAAAGGTTGTGGCGAACTTGCCGAGGTCGTGCAGCGCGATCCAGAAGCACAGCCAGTCGAGTGTCACCTTTGCGCTTACGCCCAGGCGCGCTGCGAAAAAGTCGAGCAGACGTGAATGCCCACGCAGGTAGGCCCGCGCTACCGCAGCGACATCGAGTGAATGGAAGGGCAAGAGGTGCCAGCGTGCTGTTCCGGGGTAGCGCGGGTTGGCCTTCCCCCAATAGCTGAGTGCCTTCAACCTCTCCCCCTGGGGTGGATTCAGTGTCGCAGATTCGGATAACAGAGCTGCCGACGGCTTGGTTGTCTCAGTCGTCCGGCTCGATTGCGGCCCTGCAGGCTAGAGCATCACGCCCGTGTAGCGGACTCGCGCATGCAAACAACTGCAAGCCGCTGTTTGGGCATGGTCGGCACAAGTACGCGACGCTGCGGAGTGGGGCCGTTTCTGGGCGGGCGACAGACGCCTCGAACCAGGCCCGGAGGTGTCGATTTGGCAGGCATTCGCGGTTATTGCGCAAGGTAGTTTGACGCGTCGCACAAGGGTGTGATTGTGTGGGGGTCCGGCCGCCCGTGGTGGGCGCCGTGGACCGCGCCAGCACCATCCCCCGGGGGCAGCAAGCGTATGAGCGGAATCGAGCATCAGGCGCCGCAGGGTCTGTTCGACCCACGGCTGGAACACGACGGTTGCGGCTTCGGCCTGATCGCG
>NZ_JBOY01000206.1:0-755 GCF_000647775.1 Pseudomonas sp. RL
CATCGCCGACCAGACCAACCTGCTGGCCCTCAACGCGGCCATCGAGGCGGCGCGTGCCGGCGAGGCAGGGCGCGGCTTTGCGGTAGTGGCCGACGAGGTGCGCAGCCTGGCGCAACGCACCCACAGCTCGACCCAGGAAATCGAGCGCATGATCGGCGCTATCCAGACCGCAACCCAGGCGGCGGTCCGGGAAATGCACGAAAGCAGCGAAGTCGCGACCCATAGCCAGGGCATGGCCGGGCGCGCCGACCAGGCGCTGGGACGCATCGCCGAACGCATCAGCCAGATCAACGAGATGAACCTGGTGATCGCCAGCGCCGCCGAGGAACAGGCCCAGGTGGCCCGCGAAGTGGACCGCAACCTGGTGACCATCCGCGACATCGCCCAGCAGAGCGCTGCCGGCGCCCAGCAGACCTCGGCAGCCAGCGACGAGCTGGCGCGCCTGGCCACCGACCTGAACCGGCTGACCAGTCGCTTCCAGCTTTGAGGGGTGTGTCGCCCTGCTTGCGGAAGGAGGGATTTCAACTGCGGCTCCGTTCGGGGTAGGGCGGTCAGCGTCGTTCTGGCCGCCAAGGTCTGGGGCGGCACCGCAGGTTCTGGTGCGTCAGATCAGCAGCCCCACCGCCATCAGCAGCGGCGTTCCCACGCTGACTGCCGCGTTCAGCCCCAGCGCCGGCAGCAGGCGCTGCGGCTCCAGCGCATCGCGGCGCAGCAGCCAGGCGGCGCGCAGTGGATGATCGCAGCAGCATCCTGTT
>NZ_JBOY01000207.1:0-853 GCF_000647775.1 Pseudomonas sp. RL
TGCAGGCGGAGTTCGTCGAGCGCTTCGGCGCCGCGCGCGAGCGGGTGTACGCCGGCGCCGCCAGCGGCGCCTACGAGCTCGACGACCAGCAATGGCTGGCGGTATCGACCGCCGGCATCGACAGCCTGCTCGCCCTGGGCCAGGCCATCAGCCGCAGCGCAGCGGCGGACACCGACGCGGCCGCCGCCGAGACCCGTTACAACCTGTGGTTTTCCCTGGTGCTGCTGGCCGGCGTGGTGATCCTCACCCTGGTGCTGCACCTGCTGGTGCGCATGGTCGGCCTGCGCCTGCACCAGGCGGTGAGCCTGATCCAGCAGGCCGAGCGCAGCAACGATCTCAGCGTGCAGCTGGACGAGCGCGGCCGCGACGAGCTGGCGCTGCTGGGCCGGGCCTACAACGCCATGCTGGCGCGCTTCAGCGAGCTGATCCGCGCCGTGCGCGACGCTACCCAGGACGTCAGCCACGGCGCCCACCAGGTCGCCGCCGCCGCCACGCAGGCCGAACGGGGCGTCAGCCAGCAGCGCGAATCGCTCACCCAGCTGGCCACCGCCATGACGCAGATCGTTGCCGTGGTCCAGGAGGTCGCCATCAACACTGCCGAGACCGCCCAGGCGGCCCGCGACGGGCACAGCGAGGCGGACAGCGGCCGCGCGGTGGTGATCCAGACCGCCGAAGGCATCCAGTTGCTGGCCGCCGAGATCGGCGCAGCCGCCGAGGTGATCCGCACGCTGCAGCACGACAGCGACGACATCGGCCGGGTACTGGACGTGATCAACGAGATCGCCGAGCAGACCAACCTGCCTCGCAGGTCTATGCCACACTTGCGCGCCATGCTCGCCCTGACCCTTCACCT
>NZ_JBOY01000208.1:0-646 GCF_000647775.1 Pseudomonas sp. RL
AAGCGACCCAACCTGCTGCTGCACGACCCGCAGCGGCTGATCCGCCTGCTCACCCACCCGCAGCGCCCGGTGCAGCTGATCCTGGCCGGCAAGGCGCACCCCGAGGACCGCCGCGGGCAGGCGATGATCCGCCAGTGGGTGGAGTTCGTGCGCCGGCCCGAGGTGCGCCACCGCGCGGTGTTCCTCGCCGACTACGACATGCAGCTGACCGAACGGCTGGTGCAGGGCGTGGACGTCTGGCTGAACACCCCGCGCCGCCCGTGGGAGGCCTGCGGCACCAGCGGCATGAAGACGCTGGTCAACGGCGGCCTGAATCTGTCGGTGCTGGACGGCTGGTGGGCGGAGGCCTACACGCCCGAGGTCGGCTGGGCGCTGGGCAATGGCGAGCAGGACCCGGACGAGGCGGTCCAGGACGCCCGCGATGCCGAGGCGCTGTACGCGCTGCTGGAGAACGAGGTGGTGCCGCAGTTCTACCAGCGCGACGCGCAGGGCATCCCCACCGCCTGGGTGGCGCGCATGCGCCAGAGCATGGCGCGGCTCACCCCGCAGTATTCGGCGGCGCGCACCGTGCGCGAATACACCGAAACGCACTACCTGCCGGCGGCGGTCGCCTACCGGGAGCGTGCGGCCGAGCGGGGCGCGCGCG
>NZ_JBOY01000209.1:0-1039 GCF_000647775.1 Pseudomonas sp. RL
GCGCAGCTGCAGCCGCTCGTTGATCAGCGCCCGCGCCAGGGCCTCTTGTCCGCTGCGGCGCGCCGCCTCCAGCAAGGTCAGATCGAGCAGGTCGCGCTGCGCGTGGCTGCCGCCGAAGCGCTGGGCGATCAGGCGCAACGGGCGCAGCAGACGCACGCACTCGGCATACTCGCCGCTGGCGAAAGCCTGGATGGCCTGGCACAGCGGCTGGCCCACCTCGGCGGTGAACTGCCGGTTGTCGCCCTCGCCGGCCAGGGCGCGCCGCTGGGCGGCGAACAACCGCTCGATGGCCGGGTCGCGACCGGCGCCGAGAAACGCCATCAGCGCGTGGGCATCGTTGAAGGCATAGTTGCCGGCATCGGCATGCGCCTCCCACAGGCCGGCCAGCGGCTGCCAGCGCGCGCCCAACTCCACGCCCAGCAGCTGCAGGCGCCAGAGCAGCGCCGAGGCATCCACCAGGTCGAGCGCCAGCGGGGAGCGGCCGCCGAAGATCGGCCCGTCGAACAGCGCCAGCACCTCGTCGATCTCTTCCCGATCCAGGTGGTAGAGCGCCAGATGCCACCAGTTGTGCACCTGGAAGAAGCTGTCGCCGGCCCAGTACGTCACCCGCTCGCGCATCCAGGCGATGCCCTCGTCGGTGCGGTTCTGCATCTCCAGCACATGGGCCACCGCGTGCTGGCCCCAGCCGTCGCGCGGCTGCAGCTCCACGGCGCGCCGCCCGGCGCGCTCGGCGCCGGTGTAGTCGGCGTTTTCCTCCAGGCCGAAGGCGTGCATGCCGAGCAGCGCGTGATAGCCCGGCATCTCCGCCTGCCACTCCGGCAGCGCCCGGGCGATGCGGTCGCGCAGCAGGCGCTGCTGCCCGGTGTAGAAGTCGATCAGATGGCCGGCCTGCAGGGCCAGGATGTCCTGCGGCCAGGCGATGGTCAGGTCCTCGAGCACCCGGCCGGCAGCGTGCCAGCGGCCGGCCAGCAGTTCGCCGAGCGCCACCAGGTGGGCGCGCTCGCGGGCGTTGCCCGGCAGGGCGCTGGCCGCGCGGTGC
>NZ_JBOY01000210.1:0-2138 GCF_000647775.1 Pseudomonas sp. RL
CCCCTGTCTGACTGGGTAGACGTATGAACAACACCGTTATTCGCCAGAAGATGCGCAGGCTCGCCAGCGGCGAGGCCGTCATCAGCCTGGTTCTGATCGCAACGTCGCTGACGTTTCTCTTTTATCTGATTCCCGAATACATCGTGGAGCCGCGGCGACTGCAGTCTCCGCTGCTGTCGCCGCTGATCCTTCCGCAGATCATGGGTTGGATGATCCTGTTGCTGGGCGTCGGCCTGGTGCTGGGCACGCTGTTCGGCCCGCAGCGCGAGCGGGTGGAAAAGAGCACCCCGCTGCGTGAGCTGCCGGTCATTCAATGGCTGCTGCCGTTGCTGGCCTTCGCCGTCTACTACTTCGGCTTCGAGGCGCTGGGCGCGGCGGTGTGCGGTGTGCTGGCCACGCTGCTGCTGTTCGTCGCCATGGGCGTGCGGCACATCGGCATCTATCTGCTGGGTGTCGTGATGCCGGTCGGCATCTGCCTGGCCTTCGACTATGGCCTGAACGTTCCCCTGCCGTACGGCAGCCTCTGGGGATATTGAGTTCCCGCTTGATGAGACGATGAGATGGACCAGATCCTCGAGGTGCTCAGCCTTTTCCTGAGCGTGGAAAATATCCTGATGATCGCGCTTGGCGTGGTCATCGGCGTCGTGATCGGCGCCATTCCCGGCCTGACCGCCACCATGGCGGTGGCCCTGGCCCTGCCGTTTACCTTCGGCATGGAGCCGGTCACCGCGATCCTGCTGCTGGTCGGCATCTACAAGGGCGGCATGTACGGCGGCTCGATCACCGCCATCCTGATCCGTACCCCCGGCTCGCCGGCGTCGGCCAGCACCCTGCTGGACGGCTATCCGATGGCGCAGAAGGGCGAGGCGAAGAAGGCGCTGTCCATGGCGCTGTACGCGTCCTGCATCGCCGACTTCATCTCCAACCTGTCGCTGATCTTCCTGGCGGGCTTCCTGGCTCAGCTGGCGCTCAGCTTCGGGCCGCCGGAGTATTTCTGGCTGATCTGCTTCTCGCTGACCATCATCATTTCCGTGTCCGGCGACTCGGTGATGAAGGGGCTGGTCGCCGCTGCCCTGGGCGTGATCCTTGCCCTGGTGGGCATGGATCCGGTGTACGGCACCGAGCGCCTAACCTTCGACAACTTCAACCTGATGGACCGCATCAACTTCATCCCGCTGTTGATCGGCCTGTTCGCCATTCCCGAAATTCTTGAGTTCTACCTGTCCAGGGCCCGCGAGCACATCCAGACCGCCGTGGCGGGTGCCGACATGACCTGGCAGGAACTCAAGCGCAGCATGCGCACCATCATTCGCGGCAGCTTCATTGGCGTGATCATCGGTGCCATTCCCGGTACCGGCGCGACGGCTGCGTCGTTCATCTCCTATTCGGAAGCCCGCCGCAATTCGCCCAACCGGGAGAACTTCGGCAAGGGTGAGATCGAGGGTGTGGCCGCAGCCGAGTCGGGCAACAACGCGGTCGCCGGCGCGACCATGATCCCGCTGCTGTCGCTGGGCATTCCCGGGGACGTGATCACCGCGATCATCCTCGGCGCCTTCATGATCCACGGCCTGACTCCCGGACCGATCCTGTTCCAGGAGAACATGAACCTGATCTATGCGCTGTTCTGCGGCATCATGCTCAGCTCCGTGGTGCTGTTCGGCACCGGCAAGCTGGCGATCCGCTACTTCTCGCGCATCGCCGACGTGCCCAAGCAGATCCTGTTCCCGATCGTGCTGATGTTCTGCATCTACGGCGCCTACGCCGTGAACAACAGCACCTTCGATATCGCGGTTATGCTGGTGTTCGGTCTGGTTGGCTTCATCTTCAACCGCACCGGGTTTGCCGCCGCGCCGTTCCTGATCGGTTTCATCCTCGGGCCGATGCTGGAGGACAACTTCCGGCGTTCCCTGCTGATCAGCAACCACAGTTTCGATGTGTTCGTGCGCAGCCCCATCGACTGGTTCTTCATCGCCCTGACCCTGCTGTCCCTGGGCTTTGCGCTGCACCGCTACATTCAATCGTTACGCAACAATTGATTGCCGCTAATCGGAGACATTATGAAAGTCCTGGTAACCGTCAAACGCGTGGTCGACTACAACGTCAAGGTTCGCGTCAAGGCGGACAACTCCGGCGTCGAC
>NZ_JBOY01000211.1:0-857 GCF_000647775.1 Pseudomonas sp. RL
GAGCCCGCCATCCATGATGCGTCCCGACGCCAAGGTCCAGAAGGTCTACCTCTACCCCAAGCCTGTCGACTTTCGTAAATCCATCAACGGCCTCGCCGCCTTGGTCGCGCTGGATATCAAGGTGGAAGTGTTCAACCCGGTGCTGTTCGTATTCCTCAACCGCGCCCGCAACCAGGTGAAAATCCTCTACTGGGAACGCAATGGTTTCTGCCTGTGGCTCAAACGTCTGGAGGCCGAGCGCTTCAAGACCCAGCCCGATGCCGGTGACGAGGCCATCGAGCTGACGGTCGATGAACTGAACTGGCTGCTTGATGGCATCGACCTGTGGCGCAACCGCCCGCACCGCATCATGACGCCGCGTTTCGTTGCCTGAGCCGGTATAATCCGGTGCCATGATTCTCGCGCCCGAAACCCTTCCAGACGACCCGGTTCTGCTCAAGCAGATGCTGTTGTTGGCGCATGGAAAGGTGGCGCAACTCCAGGAGCAAGTGGCCCTGCTGCGCCACAAACTGTTCGCGCCCAAGTCCGAGCGCAGCCCTGAGGATGCCGACTCGCCGCAACTGGCGATGTTCAACGAGGCCGAAGAGCTGACTGAAGCGCCGGCTGCCGAGCCAAGCGAAGCCGAAGCCGAAGCCGAAGCCGAAGAAGTCGTCGCCCCCGTCAAACGTCGTGGCAAGCGCAAGCCGCTGCCGGCCAACCTGCCGCGCGTGGAGGTCATCCACGAGCTGCCCGAACACGAGCTGACCTGCGCCTGCGGCGCCTGCAAGCAGGTCATCGGCGAGGAGACCAGCGAACAACTGGAAATCATCCCGATGCAGGTGCGGGTGATCCGCCACATCCGCAAGACCTACGCCTGC
>NZ_JBOY01000212.1:0-512 GCF_000647775.1 Pseudomonas sp. RL
GGGCGAGGAGCTGCTCGCCGGCGCTCCGGTATTGGAACAGGGCAAGAAGCTGCGCGCCCAGGAGCTGGGCCTGCTGGCCAGCTTCGGGCTGGCGCGGGTCAAGGTGTACCGGCGCCTGCGCGTCGCCGTGCTGAGTAGCGGCGACGAGCTGCGCGAGCCGGGCGAGGCGCTGCAGCCGGGCCAGCTGTACAACGCCAACCGCTACAGCCTGCTGGGCGTGCTGCGCAGCCTCGGGTGCGAGGTCAACGACCTGCCGGTGATGCCCGACGACCTGGCGCTGACCCGCGACGCCCTGGCCCGCGCGGCGGCCGAGCACGATGTGCTGGTCAGCTCCGGCGGCGTCTCGGTGGGCGAGGAGGATCATCTCAAGCAAGCGGTGACCGAGCTGGGCGAGCTGCACCTGTGGCGGCTGGCCATCCAGCCCGGCAAGCCGCTGGCCTTCGGCAGCGTGGGGGGCACCCCCTGGCTCGGCCTGCCCGGCAACCCGGCGGCGGCGCTGATCACCGCGCTGG
>NZ_JBOY01000213.1:0-866 GCF_000647775.1 Pseudomonas sp. RL
GTCGTCGGAGTAACGACCGCCGACGCGGGCCAGGTCCGGACCGGTACGCTTGGAGCCCCACAGGAACGGGTGGTCCCAGACGCTTTCGCCGGCGACGGAGTAGTGGCCGTAGCGCTCGGTTTCTGCGCGGAACGGGCGGATCATCTGCGAATGGCAGACGTTACAACCTTCGCGGATGTAGATGTCACGGCCTTCGACCTGCAGGGCGGTGTAGGGCTTCATGCCGTCCACCGGCTCGTTGACCACGTCCTGGAAGAACAGCGGCACGATCTGCGTCAGGCCGCCGATTGCGACGGCGATGACCATGAAGATGGACAGCAGGCCGACGTTCTTCTCGAGAATTTCGTGTTTCATCAGTGGGCTCCTTCAACCGCATACTTCGCGGCGGCTTCCATCTCTTCAGGCTTGGCGGCGCGCACGGTTTTCCAGGTGTTGTAGGCCATCAGCAGCATGCCGGCGAAGAAGATGGCGCCCCCGATGGTCCGTACGACGAAGCCGGGGTGGCTGGCCACCAGGGTTTCGGCGAAGGAGTAGGTCAGGGTGCCGTCGGTGTTCACGGCGCGCCACATCAGGCCCTGGGCGATGCCGTTCACCCACATCGAGGCGATGTAGAGCACGGTGCCGATGGTGGCCATCCAGAAGTGGGTGTTGATCAGCGCGATGCTGTGCATCTCTTCGCGACCGAACACCTTCGGGATCAGGTGGTACAGGGAGCCGATGGAGACCATCGCAACCCAGCCGAGGGCGCCGGCGTGTACGTGACCGATGGTCCAGTCGGTGTAGTGCGACAGGGCATTCACGGTCTTGATCGACATCATCGGGCCTTCGAAGGTGGACATGCCGTAGAAGGCCAGGGAAACCACCAG
>NZ_JBOY01000214.1:0-1221 GCF_000647775.1 Pseudomonas sp. RL
TGCCGCGCTGGGCTTGTGTCTGCTGCTGCAGTGGGGCTTCGGGCTGGCGCAGGCCTGGCAGCTGCGCCACGCCGGCCAGCTGAATGCGCAGGCCAGCGAGCAGCTGTATCGCGCGCTGTTCCCGGCGGACCGCAAGCTGATCAACCTGCGCCAGCAGTTCGACCAGCATCTGGCCGAGGGCCAGGGCGATCGAGAGGGTCTGCTCACCCTGCTGGGGCGCGCCGGGCCGGCGCTGGCCGCAGAGGGGCGGCAGGTAAGCGTGCAGCAGCTGGATTTCAGTCTGACCCGCGGGGATCTGGCGCTGCAGGTGCAGGCGCCCGGTTTCGAGGCGCTGGATCGCCTGCGCCAGCGGCTGGTGGAAGCCGGGCTGGTGGTCCGGCTCGGTTCGGCGAATCGCGAGGAAACCGGCGTGAGTGCGCGGCTGGTAATCGGAGGCTAGATGAAGCGTTGGAAGCGCAATTTGCAGGCCCGATTGGCGGGGGCCAGTGGTTCACCGCTGCTGCAGCGCTGGCGGCAGCTGGCGCGCCGCGAGCGCCAGGCGCTGTCCGCGCTCGCACTCTTCCTGTTCGCCGTGGCGCTGTACAGCGGATTGTGGCTGCCGGTCGAGCGCAGCCGGGCCGAGGCGCTGCGCCACTTCGAGCAGCAGCGGGAACTGCTGGCCTACCTGCAGGCGCGCGCGCCCGAGGCTCAGGCGCTGAGCGGGCGCGCGGTTGTGCGGCCGGCCCCGACCGATCTGCAACGCCTGGTGACCGCCGCCGCCGAGCAGCAGGGGCTGGCCATCGAACGGCTGGATGCCGAAGGCGAGGGCGGGGTGCAGGTCAGCCTGCAGCCGGCGCCCTTCGTCACCCTGCTGGCCTGGTTCGAGGTGCTGCAGCGGCAGGGCATTCGCATCGAGGAAGCGGGCCTGGAGCGGCACGGCGAAGGGGCGGTGGTGGCTCGCCTGGGCCTGCGGCCCATGCCGTGAAATACCGGTAACCCATTCATTTTTAAAAATTTCTTTGGCAACTGTTGACTTGATCGGGGCCCCTGCGTAAAGTGCGCGCCTCGCAAGGCGATGGCTGATTAGCTCAGCTGGGAGAGCACCTGCATCACACGCAGGGGGTCGGCGGTTCGATCCCGTCATCAGCCACCATATCCTTGTGAATTCGGACGCAAGTCCGGCCGACGCGCA
The DNA here is from genome assembly GCF_000647775.1 of Pseudomonas sp. RL. Lineage (NCBI taxonomy): Bacteria > Pseudomonadati > Pseudomonadota > Gammaproteobacteria > Pseudomonadales > Pseudomonadaceae > Pseudomonas > Pseudomonas sp. RL. The sequence goes on from NZ_JBOY01000214.1 coordinate 1,172, forward strand.
GTGGTAGTTCAGTCGGTTAGAATACCGGCCTGTCACGCCGGGGGTCGCGG
>NZ_JBOY01000215.1:0-2970 GCF_000647775.1 Pseudomonas sp. RL
AGCTGAGCCTGCTGCCCGGCGGCGCCGGCAGCGCCGAACTGGCCTCGGTGGCGCTGCTCGCCCCGCTGGTGGGCAAGTCCAGCGCGGCGGCGGCAATCATCATCTGGCGGGGCGTCACCTATTACTTCTACCTGATCGCCGGCGCCCCGCTGTTCCTGCACCTGGCCGGCCGACCGCTGCTGCGCCGGCTGGTGCGGTTTCGCCAGTCGTGACCGCCGCAGGGCTGGTCGAGGCCACCGGCTTTACGCCGGCAGACGGAGTTTCGGCAGATGCCGAGGTACCCGGCCCCACCCGGCCGGCATAAAGCCGGCCCCACAGCGGCCAGCGCCCTAGCGCTTCGCGCCGAGGAAATTCAGCGCATCCAGGGCGCTGCGTTCGGGGATTTCCTCCATCGGCACATGCCCCACGCCGGCATACACCTTCACCTGCACACCCGGCAGGTCGCGCTTCCACAGGGCCACCTGCTCCGGCGCGATCCAGCGGTCCCGGTCGCCCCACATGAGCAGGGTCGGCACACCGATGCGCGCCACCCGCTCGGCGGTGTCCTTGCGGCTGCGGTTCAGGCGCACCAGCAGGCGGAAGATCTCCATCATGGCGCGGCGATTGCCGGGCCGGCGAGTCAGCTCGTAATAGCGATCGGGCACGCCCGGCTGGATACGGCTGCGATCCCCGTAGACTTCCTTCACGCCCTGGGCGATCAAGGCGCGCGGCATCCACAGCGGCATGGCCCAGGTGGCGCCCGGCAGGCTGGCGGCGGCGATCATCCAGGGAATCCTTCGCATCGGGTAGCCGACCGGATCGAGCAGCACCAGCCGATCCACCCGTTCGGGCTGTTCCAGGGCGTAGCTCCAGGCAAGGTAGCCGCCCAGCGAGTTGCCGACCAGGGTCGCCCGCTCGACCCGCAGATGATCGAGCAACAGCCCCAGCACCTTGCGCATGCGCTCCTCGGAGTACCCGCCGGGCGCCGGACCGGTGAGACCGAAACAGGGCAGGTCGAAGCGAATCACCCGGTAATGGCGCGAAAAGGCCTTCACCCAGCCGTCCCAGGTATGCAGCGAAGCCACCACCCCGTGCATCATCACCACCACCGGCTGGTCGGGGTGGCCTTCGTCGCGGTAGTGCACCGCAAAGCCGTCCAGCTCCACATAACGCGAACCGCTGGCCGGGTGGCCGTAGCGGGCCTTGAGCGCGGGCAGGGGCAGCTCGCCGAAGCCCAGGCGGGCGACGCCGCTGGCCAGGGGCGGCGTCAGGGTGGAACTGGAAGCGGGCATGGCATTCTCCTTGTGAGCCGGCAGCGAACGGAAGGCACGGTGTACCCGTGCCATCGGCATCACAGCACGGAAAAAAACACCCATGAGCCCAACCGAAGGACGGGATGACGCTGCGCGCCAGGCTGGATAAGCTGCCCCGGTCGGAAACGAGCCACGGATTGCCCAATGCCGCGCCCCCATAACGCCCTGCTCGCCCTGGTGCTGCTGCTTGTGCTGAGACCGCTGGCCGCTACGGAGTTGTACTTTCTCGGCGAGCCGATCCCCGACATCCAGCGCCCCTGGAGCAGCGAGGACTACCGCCAGTTGCTGGACACCCTGCGCAAGGTGCAGGGCAGCCAGGCCGACGCCCTGCCCCGGCGCGGCGGCGAATTCACCGGGCCGCTCTACCAGCGCATGGTCAATCCCGAGAACTTCCGCCCGCAACTGAACATCTACGTGGCCCTGGAGCAGCGTCAGGAGCAGGCGCGGGACATCCTGCTACACCTGCGCGAACTGCTGCGCCTGTACCTGGATTTCAAGGCCGCGCAGCAGCCCTACGCCAGCGAGGCGCTGGGGCTGATGAGCCATTCGCTGCGCCAGCAGGCGGTGCTGTTCACCCTGACGGTGGAGTTCTGGATGACGCTGTCGGAGGAGGAGCGACGAAGCCCGGTGCGCCTGCAGGGCCTGCGCGACACCAAGGAAGCCGCCGCCCAGCTGACCCGCAGCGCCCTGGATTTCCTGGACATGACCCGGCAGTTCGGTGCCGCCGAGCTTGAGCAGTACGCCAGCGAGCTGAGCGGCCAGTTGCCGGAGCTGTTCGTGCACCTGCCGGCCCCGGCGCGCGCCGAGGTCCTGGCGCGCCTGGACAGCCTGGCGAGGGAACATCCGCTGGCCGCGGTGCGCGACCGCCTCAATGCGCTGCAACCGACCCTGCTGGCCATCGAGGACGACATGCGCGCCAAATCGACCGGCGCCGAACCCATCCTGACCGGAGCACTGCCATGACGTAGGACGGTCAGCGCTTTTCCGGCCGCCGGGAGCGCAGGGCTCTCACTCAGTCCAGCAGTCCCAGCGCCTTGGCCCGCGCCACCGCCTGGGTGCGCCGCTCCACCCCCAGCTTGCCGTTGATATGCCGCGCATGGGTCTTCACCGTGTGCAGCGAGATGAACAGCCGCTCGCTGATTTCCTGGTTCGAACACCCCTGGGCGATCAGGCGCAGCACGCCCAGCTCGCGACCGCTCAGCGGCACCGCCTCCCCGCCAGCGTCGGCCGAGCTGGCCGACGCCGGCAGCAGGGCCAGCAGATCGCTCGCCAGCGGACCGTCCGGCTGCTCGGCAAGCTGCGCGCGCAGCCAGTGTGGATGGCGACGCAGCAGGTGCAGGAATGCCAGCAGACAGCCGCCCCGGCCGGACTCCAGCCCGCTGACCAGCACGGCGCCCGCCTCTTCCAGGCGCCCCCGATCCAGCAGCAACAGGCACAGGTGGATATCCGCAAAGCAGGCGAACATCAGGGCACCGCGCCGGCGCGCCTGGCGCTGCAGATCGCGCAGCTGCCGCTCGGCGTCCTCGGTCTGGAAGCGTCGGCGGGCCACGATGGCGCGGCGCAACCCCAGATGCAGCGGCAACTGGGGCAGCAGCTCCGGGGCCGCAGCCGGCTGCTCCCCGGTGTAGGTGTCACTCAGCCGGGCCAGCCACAGCTCGGCCAGGGGCAGTTGCCCCTG
>NZ_JBOY01000216.1:0-2526 GCF_000647775.1 Pseudomonas sp. RL
CAGAACGTGTGTTCGGGCACCACACTCGTAGACAATCGCATCCAATCCACGCCCGCGCACAGCCACGCGAACTGCTCGCGCGAGAGCAGGCACTTCTCCTCGTCCGATCGCGGCCAGTGGAAGCGCCCGGCGTGCAATCGCCGCACGCACAGCCACACGCCGGTGCCGTCGATCAGCAGCAGCTTGATCCGCGAACCCGCGCGGTTGCGGAACGCGTAGCCGACCGACGCCGACGAAGAACCGCCGCTACGCTGGACCCACACCAGCAGCCGATCCATGCCGCAGCGCAGATCGATCGGCTCGACCGCCAGGAACCACTGCGAAGGCAGGCGCATCAGCCGTCCCTCCGCGCGATCGGCAGCAGCCGCAGCGGAGCCGCCTCCTGCACCCACATCCGCCGCCGCCACGCCGCGAACTCCCGTCGCGGGATGCCCCACAGCCGGCAGTAGTCCGCCTGGCTCAACCCACTCCGCACCTGCGAGCGCACATGCGCCCGCCACCGCCACGCCTCCGAACACGCCATCGACCGGTCCTCCGTTGGGGAAACCGGCGACGGTCAGGAAGATCGGGTCAGGTTGGAAGGTGAGACAGCCGGACGCTTACTGATGAAGCGGACGTAGCGGCGGCCGAGTGATTGCATCATGGTGCTGACGCAGCCGGTTGTAGCGGGTGTCAGCAGCAGATGCACGTGGTTGGTCATCAACACGTAGGCGTGTACGGCGCAGCCGTATCGGCATGCGGCATCGCGCAGTTCGTCCAGGTAGCGCGTGCGGTCGATGGGCGCGAAGAAGCAGGGGCGGCGATCATTGCCGCGCTGCACGAGGTGCTGCGGCACGCCGAGCAGGTCGATGCGTGGCTGTCTTGGCATGGCGTCGTGAGGGTCTTGACCCAAGGCCCATGCTCGACGCCGACGCGCGCGTGCGAAATCGGGCTTCCGATGCCCTTGGGGTAGGAGAACCACTCAGCCTTCGGCATCACTCACGCCACAGCAATTGCCCAGGGGGGCGCGGCACTCCCTGCGCGCTGCCTGAAAAGTGGACTCTGACCCCTGTTTCCTGTTTCGGTTTCGGCAGCTTCCGCCCCAAAAAGTGCACTCTGACCCCTGTTCTGCTTCTTAGATTCTGTCTTTCGGCTTGGCATCCTCATCTGGAAGCGATTCCGCTGGTGATTGCTCACGCTCGCCAATGCCAACACCTGACACGGCATAGGCTAGGCCGAAGTAGACTGCCGCGGCGATTACGACCATCGAAGCTGACGTAGGATCATTCGGCGATGCGCCCAATAGAATGGGGATAACGGCAATTAGGAGCGCAATCGACTGAAACCCAAAGCGGGGCCCCTCACGCTCAAAGGCGGATGAAGAGCGTAGGACTAGACCAACAAGCAAGCTGACAATCCAGATGGGGGCTGCGACTACTAGCACCATGAACCCAAGGGCGCCGTCATGGTAGGACGCCAAAGCGCAAGGTGCGTGAACTACAAGTGCGCCCGCAAGCGCGGCGGCCTTCATTCGCTTCATGATGAGATCCATTGTCCCTGTAAGCGGCCTGCGGCCGACGGATTTGGCTTCACGGATAACCTCTCCACCAGATAACATTGGCCAGATAGAAAGGCCAAACTTTGCGGACAGCTAGTCCGGCACATGGCGTTGCGTTCAATCAACAGGGAATAGAAAACGAACCTGACCCCATTTCCACAGCAATCGCCCAGGGGGGCGCGGTACTCCCTGCGCGCTGCCCGAAAAGTGGACTCTGACCCCTGTTATAAGGAAACAGGGGTCAGAGTGAATTTTTCGCGCGCCAGACTGCGCTGGTTGTCCGATTCGCTGCGCGCTGCTAGGAAAGCGGACTCTGCCCCGCGCTCCTGAGTGCTCCTGTGCTTCGTTTAGTGGAAAGTGAACCTGAGCCCCTTCTCGGCACGGACCGGATTGAGTTCGACGTAGCGGTAGCAGCGCAGCAGGTGATCGTCGGATTGCACCGGGCAGGCCTTGAAGCGGCCTTCCCAGAGGGTGCCTGTGCGACGGTAGCGATCGTTGATGAAGGTAAGCGTCCGGCCACCACACCTACCGCTCGACCTCACCTTGTGCTGAGCCTTAGCCGCCGAGCGCTGCCCAGCCCTCAACCGGCAGCAAGCTGTCGATATCCCGGTTGCGCGTAGTCGGAAGCCGTGTGAGTACGTCAGTCAGCCAGGCCTGCGGGCAAAGGCCATTGGCCTTGGCGGTGGCGACGAGGCTCATGATCGCGGCGGCGCGCGGGCCGGCGTTCGTGCCGCCGATGAACAGCCAGTTCTTCCGGCCCAGCGTGATCGGGCGGATGGCGTTCTCGATCGGGTTGTTGTCGATCGGGCGACCGCCGTCCTCGAGGTAGCGCAGCAGCGCGGGCCAGCGGCTGAGCGCGTGATTCACCGCCTTGGCGAGGCCGCTGTTCTTCAGCGTTTTGAGGCTCAGCGCCTGCAGCCAGTCGTGCAGTTCCTTCAGCTTCGGCGCGGCGTGCTGCTGGCGATAGGCGCGCAGCGCCTCGCCGTGGA
>NZ_JBOY01000217.1:0-3243 GCF_000647775.1 Pseudomonas sp. RL
TTCACCTGTCCGCCGCCTGGCACCCCGCCGATACCGTGTTTGGCGGACAAGAACAACGTTGTCGGCTACGTCTTGCGGCCCCCGTAGGGCGGACAACGCTTCACCTGTCCGCCGCCTGGCACCCGCCGATACCGTGTTCGGCGGACAAGAAGGACGTTGTCCGCCCTACGTCTCGCGGCCCCGTAGGGCGGACAACGCTTCACCTGTCCGCCGTCCGGGCGCCCGCCGATACCGTGTTTGGCGGACAAGAACGACGTTGTCCGCCCTATGTCTTGCGGCCCCGTAGGGCGGACAACGCTTCACCTGTCCGCCGCCTGGCACCCCGCCGATACCGTGTTTGGCGGACAAGAACGACGTTGTCCGCCCTATGTCTTGCGGCCCCGTAGGGCGGACAACGCTTCACCTGTCCGCCGCCTGGCACCCCGCCGATACCATGTCTGGCGGACAAGAAGGGCGTTGTCCGCCCTACGCCCTGCGGCGCCTCTCAAGTTGCCTTCTTTTTTCCGAAGCTGATTGCAATCAAGTCGCAACGATACGCCCGCCCGGTAAAAATACGTCACCGCGACCGGTTTCCGGCGCGGCATGTGAGTCCCGTCTTTAGTGAACCGTTGGGTCTGCTCGATTATGCGCACGGACGCTCGCCAGGTTGTCGCCTGGCGCCGTGCCCTCGTGCCGACCCGCGGTCGCTAGCGGTAGCGGGCGCAACAGCTTGTCAGGAGGCCTGCTATGCAAGTCATCGATCGGCGCAAGGCGCTGAGTATTCCGCCCATCTGGCGCTTGGCCTTCCGGCCGTTCTTCCTCGCCGGCAGCGTCTACGCGCTGTTTGCGGTTCCCCTGTGGATCCTGGCCTGGGGCGGCCTGATCCCCGACTGGCAACCGGCCGGCGGCTGGCTGGCCTGGCACCGTCACGAGATGGTCTTCGGCTTCGCCACCGCCATCATCGCCGGCTTTCTGCTCACCGCCGTGCAGACCTGGACCGGCCAGCCGAGCCTGTCCGGCAAGCCGCTGGCGGTCATCGCGCTGATCTGGCTGGCCGGGCGTCTCGGCTGGTTGCTCAACCTGCCGCTGGTGGTACTGATTCCCCTGGACCTGCTGTTCCTTGTCGCCCTGGCCGTGCAGATGGCCCGCTTGCTGCTGGCCGTGCGGCAGACGCGCAACTACCCGATCGTGGTGGTGCTCAGCCTGCTGGCCGCCGCCGATGCGCTCACGCTGGCCGGGCTGGCCAACGCCCAGGACGCCTGGCAGCGCCAGGGCAGCATGGCCGGCCTGTGGCTGGTGGGCGCGCTGATGACGCTGATCGGCGGCCGGGTGATTCCCTTCTTCACCCAGCGCGGACTCGGGCACGTCCAGCAGGTCAAGGCCTGGCCCTGGCTGGACTGGTCGCTGCTGGTCGGCACCGCGCTGATCGGCGTGCTGCATGCCTTCGGCTGGGCGCTGCAGCCGCAGGCGCTGATCGGCGTGCTGTTCCTGGCGCTGGCCGCCGGGCACCTGCTGCGCCAGGCGCGCTGGTACGACACCGGCATCTGGGGCGTGCCGCTGCTCTGGTCGCTGCACCTGGCGATGTTCTGGCTGGTGGTGGCCTGTGCGGGGCTGGGGCTCTGGCACCTGGGCGTGCTGCAGCTGTCCAGCCCCTGGCTGCACGCCTTCACCGTCGGCTCCCTGGCCGGCCTGATCCTGGCGATGATCGCCCGGGTCACCCTCGGCCACACCGGGCGGCCGCTGCAGCCGCCGGCCGGCATGGCCGCCGGTTTCATGCTGCTCAACCTGGGCACGGTTGCACGGGTATTCCTCACCCAGACCTGGCCGCTGCACGGCATGTGGCTGGCGGCGGCCTGCTGGGCCCTGGCCTTCGGCATCTATGCCTGGCAGTACGCGCCGATGCTGTGCCAGACGCGGGTCGACGGCCATCCCGGCTGAGTCGACCGGTTCTTTCCTGATTGTTCGCCGCCCGCGCTGCGGGCGGCCTGACCGAGCCCCGGTGCCAGCACCGGAAGCGGGAGGTGGTGATGAAGATCGAATTGGAGAATCGCCTGGCGGTGATCACCGGAGCCAGCTCCGGGATCGGCCTGGCCCTCTGTCGGTTGCTGCTGCAGGGCGGTGCCCGGGTGCTGGCGTTTTCCCGCACCCCGGGCGGCCTTGACGAGCTGCTGTCGGTCTACCCGGACCAGCTCGTCTGGCAGCCGGGCGACGTGACCAGCCAGGAAGACCTGCAAGGCCTGGCGCAACGGGCGGCCAGCCTGGGGCCGGTGGATTTCCTGGTGCCCTGCGCGGGCCATGTGGAACTGGCCAGCGCGCTGGACCTGGCCGCCCAGGAGCGCCAATGGGCCGTGAACGGCGCCGGTGCGCTGAACACCCTGGCGGTGCTGGCCAATCAACTGGCGACCCAGGCGTCGGTGGTATTCCTCGGCAGCTTCCTGTCGCGCTGCACCTTCGCCGGGCTGGCCGGACACATCGCCGGCAAGGCCGCGCTGATGGCCCAGGCGCGCAACCTGGCGAAGGAGTTCGCGCCCCTGCAGGTACGCATCAACATGGTGTCGCCGGGGCCGACCGCCACCGGCTTCTGGGAGCAACTGGGCCTCAACGACGACGAGCTGGATGCCCTGGCCGAACAGGTCGGCCGCCGGCTGTTGCCCGGCCATTTCCTCGAGGCCGCCAGTGTGGCGCGGGTGATCGTGTTCCAGCTCAGCGAAGGCGCCCGTGGCGTCTATGGCCAGGACTGGGTGGTGGACAACGGCTATACGCTGGGTTGATGACGCATGTTCAAGTGGAAGCGGGAAGCCGCCCAGTGGCGGGATGAATGCACCCGCCTGCGCGGTGAGCGGGATGCGCTGGCGCAGCGTGTGCGGGCGCTGGAAGAGGCTCAGGCGGCGGCACGCGAGGCCGCCCGGCAGCAGCAGCGCCGGCAGGCGTTCCAGCAGGGCCTGGCCGGTCATCTGTCCAGCTTCGGTGACTCGCTGGGGGCGCTCGGCGACTCCTTCGACTACCTGGCCGGCCAACTGGCGCGTGACCGCGGCGATGCCGACCGGGTCGCCGAGGCGGCGCTGGACAACCAGCGTCAGTTCGACGTGCTGCAGGACCGGGCCTCGGACATGGAGAGCGGCCTGCACGAGGCGGCTCGCCAGGTGGAGGCACTGACCGGACGTTCCCGGGAGATCAACCGCATCGTCGAGTTGATCGCCGGCATCGCCGCGCAGACCAACCTGCTGGCGCTCAACGCGGCCATCGAGGCGGCGCGCGCCGGCG
>NZ_JBOY01000218.1:0-2265 GCF_000647775.1 Pseudomonas sp. RL
CCGGGCTGCTGGCGGTCGCCGACCCGATCAAGCCGACCTCGAAACTGGCAGTCGAGCGCCTGCAGGCCGATGGCGTACGGGTGATCATGGCCACCGGTGACGGCCTGACCACCGCCCGCGCGGTGGCCCGCGAGCTGGGCATCGAGGAGGTGCACGGCGAGGTCAAGCCGCAGGACAAGGAGCGCCTGGCCGCCACCCTGCAACAGCAGGGTCACCGCGTGGCCATGGCCGGCGACGGCATCAACGACGCCCCGGCCCTGGCGCGCGCCGACATCGGCATCGCCATGGGCACCGGCACCGACGTGGCGATGAACAGCGCCCAGGTCACGCTGGTCAAGGGCGACCTGCTCGGCATCCTGCGCGCGCGCAGTATGTCGGTGGCCACCGTGCGCAACATGCACCAGAACCTGACGTTCGCCTTCCTCTACAACACGCTGGGCATTCCGCTGGCCGCCGGCCTGCTCTATCCGCTGACCGGCCTGCTGCTCTCGCCGCTGATCGCCGCGCTGGCCATGAGCCTGAGCTCGGCCTCGGTGGTGTTCAACGCACTGCGCCTGCGCAAGGTTTCCATCGACTGATCCGGAGAAGTTCCATGCACCCCAGACTGCGTATCGCAGCCCTCGCCGCCCTGCTGCTGAGCGGCGCCGCTCAGGCGGCCGAACCCCTGACCATCGACGTGCACCGCGACGCCAATTGCGGCTGCTGCAAGGACTGGATCGTCTACCTCAAGGACAACGGTTTCACGGTGCGCGACCACGTCGAGCGCGACATGGGCGCGGTCAAACAGAAGCTGGGCGTGCAGCCGCGCCTGGCCTCCTGCCACACCGGCGTGATCGACGGCAAGTTCGTCGAGGGCCACGTGCCGGTGGCGCAGATTCACGCCCTGCTCAAGCGCCCCGACCTGCGCGGCATCGCCGTGCCGGGCATGCCCGCCGGCTCGCCGGGCATGGACTACGGCCAGCCGCACGAGGCGTATCAGGTGCTCGGCCTCAACCGCGCCGGGCAGGACGAGGTGCTGGCCAGCTACCCGGCGCCGAAGGTGCCGCGCCGCTGAGCTGACGAAAACGTAATCGACGCTTCAGCCTGCCGTCAGCGGCGCTGCCGCAGGCTGGGGGTAGATCGCAATGCCAGAGGATTTCCCCATGCAATCCCGCCTGTTGGCGCTGGCACTGACCAGCGCCCTGTTCGCCGGCACGCCCGTGATGGCTGCCACCGTCTATGTCGCCAACGAAGGCGCCGGCAGCCTGACCATCATCGACGAGGACGCCGCGTCCACCCGCACCGTCGCCCTGGAGGTGCTACCCCACAACGTGGATCTGACCCCCGATGGCAAGTCCCTGCTGATTGTCGGCATGCCCGCTGGCCAGGCGCATGGCCACGGCGGGCATGGCGGGCATGACGAAGGCGGTCGCCTGTTGGTGCTGGATGCGCTGAATCCCGACGCCCCGGCAATCCCGATTGCCATCGGCGGTCACCTGGCCCACGTGGTGCCCGATGCCAGCGGCAAATGGGTATTCATCACCGATGCAGACAGCCATGCGGTGCTGGTCGTCGACCTCGTCACCAGGCGGGTCGCGGAGCGCATCGCGGTAGGTCGCTACCCTCACGGCCTGCGCCTGTCGCCGGACGGCCGCAGCCTGGCGGTGGCCAACCGCGACAGCGGCGATGTCAGCCTGATCGACGTGCAGCGCCGCAAAGAAGTCGCGCGCATCGCGGTCGGCAAGAAACCGGTGCAGGTCGCCTTCGCCCCCGACGGCCAGCGCCTGTTCGTGTCCCTCAGTGGCGAAGACGCGGTGGCGGCGGTCGATCCGCGTCAGCGCTCGCTGCTCGACACCTACCCGGTCGGCCCCGGTCCCATCCAGCTGTCCGTCTCGCCCGATGGCAAGCAACTGGTGGTGGCCAACCAGGGCAGCGCACAGGCGCCCGGACACAGCCTGTCGGTCCTGGATGCCCGCAGCGGCCGGCTCCTGGCCAGCCCGGAGGTCGGCAAGGGCGCCCACGGCGTGTCCATCGCCGAGGGCGGCAGCCGCGCCTACATCAGCAACGCCTTCGACGCCAGCGTGTCGGTGGTCGACCTGAACAGCCACCGGGAGTTGACCCGCTACCCGACCGCCGCTGGCCCCAACGGCATCGTGGCGCGCTGAGTTCGCGCACCTTCTTGACTCATAAGGACATCCGCTCGCATGCATTCCACGACTTCACGACGCACCTTGCTCAAGGGCCTCGCCGCCGGCGGCGCCTTCGCCGGCCTGGGCCTGTGGCGCC
>NZ_JBOY01000219.1:0-606 GCF_000647775.1 Pseudomonas sp. RL
CGGCGAGTTCATCCTCACCGCCACCGGCATCGAGGGCAGCCTGGTGTATGCGCTGTCCGCCGAAATTCGCGGCGTAATCGAGCGGGAGGGCTCCGCGACAGTCCATCTGGACTTGCTGCCCGACCGCACGCTGGAACAGATCGCCATCGCGCTGGCCAAGCCGCGCGGCGCGCAGTCGATGGCCAAGCACCTGCATCGCCAGTTGAAGCTCGACGGCGTGAAGGCCGCGCTCTTGCGCGAGCTGACCGAGGCCGCCACCTTCCAGGCGCCGCAGCAACTGGCGCAAGCGATCAAGGCCCTGCCGATCCGCCTGCTGCGCACCCGCCCGCTGGACGAGGCGATCAGCAGCGCCGGCGGCGTGCCGTTCGCCGAGCTGGATGAGCGGCTGATGTTCAGGAAACTGCCCGGCGTGTTCTGCGCCGGGGAGATGCTCGATTGGGAAGCGCCGACCGGCGGCTACCTGCTTACCGCCTGCTTCGCCACCGGCCGCGCGGCGGCACGCGGGGTGATTGAGTGGCTGGGCCAGTGCGCCCCGGCGGCGGCCAGATAAGGCGCTGACCGCCCTTGTATCTCGACTACCGACCTTTTTGAGGCGATAGTCCCCGA
>NZ_JBOY01000220.1:0-661 GCF_000647775.1 Pseudomonas sp. RL
CCAGTTGTAATAGATCTTCTTGTACGGGCAGCCGCTGATGCACATGCGCCAGCCGCGGCACTTCTCCTGGTCGATGAGGACGATGCCGTCCTCCTCCCGCTTGTAGATCGCGCCGCTCGGGCAGGAGGCCGCGCACGCCGGGTTGAGGCAGTGCTCGCACAGACGCGGCAGGTACATCATGAAGGTGTTCTCGTACTCGCCGTAGATGTCCGCCTGGACCTTGTCGAAGTTCTTGTCCTTGCGGCGCTTGGCGAATTCGGTACCGAGGATTTCCTCCCAGTTGGGACCCCACTCGATCTTTTCCATGCGCTTGCCGGAGATCAGCGAGCGCGGCCGCGCCACCGGCTGGTGCTTGCCCAGCGGCGCGGTGTGCAGGTTCTGGTAGTCGAAATCGAACGGCTCGTAGTAGTCGTCGATGCTCGGCAGGTCCGGGTTGGCGAAGATGTTCGCCAGCACGCGGAACTTGCCGCCGATCCTCGGGTTGATCGAACCGTCGGGGTTACGCACCCAGCCGCCCTTCCACTTCTCCTGGTTTTCCCATTCCTTCGGGTAGCCGATGCCCGGCTTGGTCTCGACGTTGTTGAACCAGGCGTATTCCATGCCTTCACGGCTGGTCCAGACGTTCTTGCAGGTGATCGAGCAGGTGTGGCAGCCGATGCAC
>NZ_JBOY01000221.1:0-884 GCF_000647775.1 Pseudomonas sp. RL
CCGGCCGGGCCCGTCACCACCGCGCTGTCCGGGCCGCTGCTCAGCGGCTTGGGCGTGCGTCGCGCCGGGCGGTAGGGCTGGTCGGTGGGATGGACCTCGGCGCTGATGTGCGTCTCGACCGCGCTCGATCCACCCGCGGCGTCGTAGTCGTTGTCGCTGAACTGGTAGTCGCAGGCCAGTACGAGGTACTCGCGGTTGTAGCGGCCGACGGCGTGCTTGCTGAGGTTGAACAGCCGACCGGGGGCGACACCGCGGGCGCGGCCTTCGCAGGCGGCGCGCAGGTGGCCGGCGTGTAGTTCCTCCATGCGCACCTTGGCGAAGGGCAGACCCTCGCCGAGGTTCTCGTACTCGCCGGGGAAGTCGAAGATCTCGTAGTTCGCATGCGGGTGCGAACCCGGCAGCAGATCGTCTGTCGTCAGATCCGTCGACGGCATGATGAAGTTGTAGTCGCGCGCCACGTACTTGCCCGAGGTCACCTGGCCGGCATCGGCCCAGAAGTTCAGGTGATCCTTGTCGGGTACGGTGACGTCGTGCGGATAGAACTCGATGTTCTCGTAGTTCGGAAACGGCGAGGCCAGCCCGATGTGGTCGGTGATGACCAGGGTGTGCTCACCGGCGGCGTGCTCGAACCAGAACCACAGGCCCTCCTGTTCGAGCATTCGCATCACGAAGTTGGCGTCGGTCTCGCGGTATTGGACGCAGTAGTTCCAGGGCGAGTAGCTGCCGGCGGTGAGCCACTTGACCGCAAAGGGGTAGGCGCCGAGCACGTCCTTGACGATGTCGACGACGGACATCTTCTGGAAGATGCGGTAGTCGGTGCGGCGGGTGGCGTACCACAGGCCCGGGCGCAGGGTCGCGCGGTACAGATGCTTGCGGCCCGAGCG
>NZ_JBOY01000222.1:0-509 GCF_000647775.1 Pseudomonas sp. RL
CCCCCGCGTCGCCATTCGGCTTCGTTGAGCCAGACTGAGGGCCGTGGCCTTCAGACATCGGGATCACAGGAGGAGTCCGCCATGCATGCTATCGCCAACGCCCCGAACAATGCGACCGCTTCGTCTGCCGTGCGCGTCGCCGTCGATCTTGCCAAGGATGTCTTCGAGCTGGCCTTTGCCGATGCCAGTGGTCGGATCATCGAGCGCAAGCGACTGGGTCGCGCAGCCTTTGCGCGCGCGTTCGACAACCGACCCGCTTTGCGCATCGTGATGGAGGCCTGCAGCTCTGCCCACCACTGGGCACGGCGTTTCGAGCGCCTCGGGCATCAGGTCGTGCTGCTGCCCGCCCACGATGTCCGGCCCTACGTCCGCCGCAACAAGACCGACCGCACAGATGCTGCCGGCCTGCTGGAAGCGGACCGCTGCGGCGATATCCGGCCGGTGCCGATCAAGTCGCCCGATGCCCAGGGCGTGCAGGCGCTGCACCGCATCCGCGAGCAGCTCAAGGC
>NZ_JBOY01000223.1:0-1147 GCF_000647775.1 Pseudomonas sp. RL
GCACCGTCCGTGAAGTGGCAGCACATGAGCGCAGCAGGCCGTCCCCGCAAGCTGGACCAGACCCATCTGACCGTTTTGAAGGAGATCGTCGAGGACGATTGCCTTTCGACCGTCTCCGAGGTTGCAACCGAATTTGCGCGGCGCACAGGGCTTGAGGTCCATGTGGGCACCGTACGCTCTGTGTTGAAGCGCGCGGGAGTCGAGCGCAGGCCTCCCCGTGCAGTGGCTGACGCGGATTCCAAACCTGCCCCTTCCACGCCTCGCTACGGCTACACAGATGCCCATCGACGGCTTGCCCCTGAGCAGGCCTACCCAAGTTGTCTCACGGATGCGGAGTGGGCATTGGTGCAGGACATTTTCAGCAACGAGGGCGGCCGCGGCCTGCCGCCGCGTTACTCGCGGCGTTCCTTGGTCGATGCGTGTTGCTACGTTGTCCGGACCGGGTGCGCGTGGCGCATGCTGCCGCGGGAGTTTCCACGTTGGCAGAACGTCTATCGCACCTTTCGGCGGTGGAGCGAGCAGGGCAAGTTCGAGCGGATGAACGACGTCCTGCGCGGTATGTGGCGTGCCCGAGAGGAGCGCCCCGAGGCGCCGACTGCGGCGATCATCGATGCGCAGTCCACGCGAGGCTCCCCCCAAGGCGGCGACCTTGGCTTCGACGCAGGCAAGAAGGTCAAGGGACGCAAGCGCCATCTGGTCGTGGACACGCTGGGTTTGTTGCTGGCAGTCAGCGTGACCGCCGCCAGCGTGCAGGATCGCGATGGCGCCCACCCGGTGGTCGCGGCAGCGATGTCCAAGCATCCGCAGATCCAGACGCTGTATGCGGATGGCGGTTACGCGGGCCAGTGTGCGCAGACGGTCTCACAGTCCCACGGCATCAAGGTCCAAGTGGTTCGCAGCGCTGCTCGATCAGCCTGCTGGGTCATGCCCGACCAGCTCGACCTGTTCGAGTCTCCGGCCAAGGCCAAGGGATTCATTGCGATCGCCAAGCGCTGGATCGTGGAGCGGACGCACGCGTGGAACGAGCGCGCACGTCGGCTGGTGATGCATCACGATCGCAAGACCAGCGTATCCGAAGCCTGGGTTTGGCTCACCGAGGCGCGGATGCTGCTTCGACGCCTGACCACCTAATTTGTCAACACCCTCT
>NZ_JBOY01000224.1:0-1207 GCF_000647775.1 Pseudomonas sp. RL
CCCGCCGGCGCACGTTTTCGCCGCCCTGCAACGGCGGGAAGCAGACCCGTTCGCCCTCGATGCGACAGGCTTCCTGGGCCACCACGGTATCGGCGCCGGGCGGCAGGGGCGCGCCGGTGAAGATGCGCACCGCGTGCCCCGTCGGCAGCGGTTGCCGCGCGGTATCGCCGGCGGCGATGCGTCCGGCCAGCGGCAGCGCGCCGCCCTCGGCCGGCAGGTCGGCGACGCGCAGCGCGTAGCCGTCCATGGCGCTGTTATCCCAGGCCGGCACATCGAAGGGCGCGCTCAGGGTTTCGGCCAGCACGCGGCCGAGCGCATCGCGTAGCGCGATTTCCTCCACCGCCGGCGGCGCCGGGACGCGTTCGAGCAGCGCGGCGATGGCTTCATCGACCGGGCGCAGGCCGTGACTGTCACAGCCGCAGGCACTCATGAGCGGCTCCCGCAGCAACTGGCAGGCTGCTCATCGAGGCGCTTGAGGTGCGGCACGAAATTGCAGGGCCGGGTGCGCGCATCCAGCTGGCCGAGCAGGATCTTCTCCCACGCCGTGCGACAGGCGTTCGGCGAGCCCGGCAGACAGCACACCAGGGTGCCGTTGCTGATCCCTGCCAGGGCGCGGGACTGGATGGTGGAGGTGCCGATGTCGGCCAGCGAGACCTGGCGGAACAGTTCACCGAAGCCGTCGACGCTCTTGTCCAGCAAGGGTGCGACCGCTTGCGGGGTGTTGTCACGGGCGGTGAAGCCGGTGCCGCCGGTGATCAACACCACCTGCACGGCGGGGTCGGCGATCCAGGCGCAGAGTCGGGCGCGG
Source organism: Pseudomonas sp. RL (assembly GCF_000647775.1). Taxonomy (NCBI): domain Bacteria; kingdom Pseudomonadati; phylum Pseudomonadota; class Gammaproteobacteria; order Pseudomonadales; family Pseudomonadaceae; genus Pseudomonas; species Pseudomonas sp. RL. The sequence continues at coordinate 809 of NZ_JBOY01000224.1, forward strand.
ATCTGCCAGATGTCGTCGCGTACCAGCGCGCGGTCGGCCAACTGGTGCCCGGCGCCTTGCAGGCCGTCGATCAGGGTGTGTCCGGAGGTATCGGTGTCCAGATTACGGGTGTCGCTGACCGTCAGCACGGCGATGCGCAGAGGCTGAAAGTCGGCACTGGAAAGATGGGCCATGGCAGTCTCCTGAAGATTCAATGAGCAGACTGCACGCAAGGCGACACGGCGCCCATTCCCCGATGGAGGTACGCCGCGAGCGCAGAAGGCGAAAACAAAAAAAGCGACCCTGAGGTCGCTTTTTCTGTGTGGCAAGGGCTTCAGTCTGACCCTTGCTCGAATATGGCGCAGCGGACGGGACTCGAACCCGCGACCCCCGGCGTGACAGGCCGGTATTCTAACCGAC
>NZ_JBOY01000225.1:0-862 GCF_000647775.1 Pseudomonas sp. RL
GGCGGGCGGGCGCACGGGGTGCTCGGCTGGTGTCTGGCGGTGCTGCCGCCGGTGCTGCTGGCCGGCTGGCTCGGTACGCGGTTCGGCGGGTGGTGGGATGCGCTGGCGCTGTATTTCGCCCTCGGCCTGAACAGCCTGGCGCAGCACGCCCTGCCGGTGGCGCAGGCACTGCGCCTGGGACAGCTGGACGAGGCGCGGCGGCGGGTTGGCTACCTGGTCAGCCGCGACACTACCCAACTGGACGCCGCCGGCGTGGCCCGCGCTGGCACCGAGTCGGTGCTGGAGAACGGTTCGGACGCGGTATTCGCCACGCTGTTCTGGTTCCTGGTCGGCGGTGCGCCGGGGGTGGTGCTCTACCGGCTGGCCAACACCCTGGACGCCATGTGGGGCTATCGCACCGCGCGCCTGCGGCGTTTCGGCTGGGCGGCGGCGCGCATCGACGATGCGCTCAACTACGTGCCGGCACGGCTGGTGGCGATCACCTATGCGCTGCTCGGTGACACCCGCCGGGCGCTGCGCTGCTGGCGCCGTCAGGCGCCGCAGTGGGACAGCCCCAACGCCGGCCCGGTGATGGCCGCCGGCGCCGGTGCGCTGGGCGTCAGCCTGGGCGGCGCGGCGAGCTACCACGGGTGCGAGGAACAACGCCCACGCCTCGGCGAGGGGCCGCCGGCGCGGGCGCGAGACATCGAACGTGCGCTGAACCGCGTCTACGCCGGGGTGCTGCTGTGGCTGGCGCTGCTGTTGGCCGTCGGAGGCGTGCTCCATGCTTGAGCACGGCGGACGGCTGCGCCAGGCCGCGCGGCACCATGGCATTCCGCTGGCGGACTGGCTGGACCTGTCCACCGGACTGGCGCCGCAGGCC
>NZ_JBOY01000226.1:0-856 GCF_000647775.1 Pseudomonas sp. RL
CCGATGTGCCGGCCGCACGCTGGCGAAGCGCTGGGTCTTGGCTTCGACCATCGCCCGAAAGTCGTCGCGGCCGTAGGCGCGCTGCTGCTGCAGGTAGAGCCAGATCGCTGCCAGGTCTTTGTCGCTGATCGCCTCGGAGAGCAGGGCGCGATAGTGGTCTGCACCGATCGCTTGCTGGACGGGGTGCGGGCTCAGCAGCGGCTCCTCGCGGAGCCCGCACAGACCCGCGCAGCTCGACCAGGGAAATGCGGCAGGGTCGTCCGTCATGCGGGCGCGGACGGGGTTCAGGTCGATGTAGCGGCTGCAGCGCAGAAGATGGTGATCGCTATCGACCAGACAGGCCTTGTACCGACCTTCCCACAGCGTTCCGGTGCGCGCGTGGCGCGCGTTGAACTGCCCGATGTAGCGCCGGCCGAGCTGTTGCATCAGGCAACCTGAGGCAGCCACTTCGGGCGGCGTTGCCAACAGGTGAACGTGGTTGTCCATCAGTACATAGGCGTGCAGCGTGCAGCCCGTGGCGAGCAGCGCCTCCCGCAACAGTTGGCGATAGCAGGCGCGATCGGTGTCGTCGAGGAAGCAGGGAAGGCGATTGTTTCCACGCTGCACGATGTGCTGCGGAATGCCTGGCCGATCGAGTCGAGGTTGGCGGGCCATGTGCACAGCATCGATGCAGCGATAGCCACCCTACGTGGGCACAACGCTGGTGATGTTGTAGGTGTTCGGCTCGCGGGGCTGTCGGAAGTGAACCTGACCCCGTTTCCCTCAAGCGGCAACCCGCTCGATCAACTTGAGCTTGCCGCCCAAGGCACGCCTGGCTTCCTCCAGGTCGTAGTCCGCCTGCAGGCCGAGCCAGAAG
>NZ_JBOY01000227.1:0-734 GCF_000647775.1 Pseudomonas sp. RL
GGGCGGACAACGCTTCACCTGTCCGCCGCTGCGGTGTCGGGCCGGTGCCTGGGCCGGCGGACAAGAGCGACGTTGTCCGCCCTGCGCTGGACAGCCCCCGTTTCGTTATCCATAACCATCGTCCGAATGCGGACCCTAATGGACGAGACGAATGCCCAATTACCGCCGTGCCCGGGTGGCGGGTGCGAGCTACTTTTTCACGGTCAATCTGCGGGATCGCCGTTCGGATCTTCTGACGCGGCATGTGGATGTGCTGCGAGATGCGGTACGGGTGACCCGCAACCGTCATCCGTTTGAAATCGATGCCTGGGTTGTCCTGCCCGATCACATGCACTGCCTGTGGACACTGCCCGCTGGCGATTCTGATTTTGCGCTGCGCTGGAATGTGCTCAAGGCACGCTTTTCCCGCCGTCTGCCGGCGAGCGAAGCGCCTGCCGTGGCCAACCTGCGCGGCCGCGAACGAGGGATCTGGCAGAGGCGCTATTGGGAACACCTGATCCGCGACGAGGAGGATTACCGCCGCCACGTGGATTACATCCACATCAACCCGCTCAAGCATGGGCACGTTGCACGGGTGCGGGACTGGCCCTATTCCACATTCCACCGCGCTGCCCGCGAACGGCTTTATGCGGCTGACTGGGCGGGCGGGTCGATCACGGACATCCCCAACACCGGAGAACCGTAGGGCGGACAACGCTTCACCTGTCCGCCGCTGCGGTGTCGGGCCGGTGCCT
>NZ_JBOY01000228.1:0-515 GCF_000647775.1 Pseudomonas sp. RL
GGTCTGCGGCAGGTAGTTCGCATCACCCGCCTTGGTCGCCGTCACTTCGCAGGTGCCCACGCCGTTGCCGGTCAGGGTGCTGCCCGTGATCGCGCAGGTTCCGGTACCGCCGGTCACCGCGTAGCTCACCGCACCGGTGCCCGAACCGCCCGTCGTCGCCAGCGTGCTCGTGCCCAGGTAGGCGATGGTCTGCGGCGTGGCGCTCACCACCAGAGCAGCCTGCTCGGCCTGCTCGACGGTCACCGTCACCGTGCCGGTCTGCGGCAGGTAGTTCGCATCACCCGCCTTGGTCGCCGTCACTTCGCAGGTCCCCACGCCGTTGCCGGTCAGGGTGCTGCCCGTGATCGCGCAGGTTCCGGTACCGCCGGTCACCGCGAAGGTGATCGTCGTGCCCGTGCCGCTGCCGCCGGTCGCTGCCAGCTCGCTGGTGCCCAGGTAGGCGATGGTCTGCGGCGTGGCGGTCACCACCAGGGCAGCCTGCTCGGCCTGCTCCACGGTCACCGTCACCGTGCCGG